>JAUHXX010000057.1 GCA_030426825.1 Bacteroidia bacterium
CTGTCTCTCAGTTTGAAAATAAATTTGGATAACACAGGTTCAATAGCAACTACATTCTCTGCTACAAGCTCGGTGATATTTGAATTGTATACGTTAAAATAATGGTAATAATTGTAGCGCTTTTCTCTCCTGCGACCAAAAAACTTCGTATCATCCTTCACTTTAACGATATAAGATTCGGCATGTACTCTATGGATCAAAAGCCAATCGCGATAAACGCCAACTGAATCATAAGAATGTGCGGCTAAACCTTTATGATTAAACAACCCTGCCCCGGGCAATCCAAATTCAACAACATCTAACACACGATATGGCTGAAATCTGTATCCAACGGTGGTGCCGACCATAAACTCTCCCGAGCCATTAAGTAAGTGATAGAGTCCTTTTTTATCTTTAATGATGGCGATTCCATCTTCAAATTGATCATGCTTCCAAGTTCGACCTTTAAAAATCACCTCACCTGATGAATTGATATAATAGGTTTTCGTTTTTTTGTAAGCAGTAGCAATATTCTCATCCGCAATATTGATGGAGTCATATTTAGCTTTTGCAATTGTAACTCCTTCAAAACTTAAACCGAGTTTGTTTTTTTTCTCTAGAGTTTTAAACTGTCCGTATCCATTGAGGTTAATCAGTAAAACAGCAAAGAATAAAAACCCAATTTTCATTTTTTAGATTTTAAATGATTCACTACGCGGTAGAGGTTGCGAATTAAAAATAGGACAGATCCGGCTAATAAAAAGTATCTCCAAATCAACATTGAACTAGGAACTTCTGTTATCTCTTGCAATTCGCGTAATTCAAGAATCGCGAAGATTGCTATTACACTAAGAACTGCAAACAAGATGCACAAAGCATAAGCAATGTAAATGCTGTTGAAATAACTTAAAATGCTCTTATTGTTTTGATTGAGTTGATTTAATTCTGCATCTGAATAGGCTCTACAAATCTCAGATACTTCATCATCTGAAAATTCACCAGAACCTTTTAACGTTGCTCTGAGTTCTGAAATTGAGCGCCGATTTTTTTTATCAGCAGCTAAAAGTTCTTCTATTTTAGCAGTTACCTTATCCACTAGAGCTTAACAAATTCTTCTACAGTAAACGTTCCTTTAGAATCAATGTCTAACTGATTAAATGTACCATAGATTCTGTATTTACCAGAGGCACCTTTTTGTTCATTGCCTTTGGTATCAACAACAATAAAATCAGAGTCGGTAAAATTATCTACCAAAGCACGCATTTGCCCTTCAGATTCGCCTATTATTACATAGGTAGACTTCAGAAATGAGTTATTCTTTTGGCTAATATCGACAGTATATTGATTATCATAAACCATCATGTACATGCTCAAATCCATCTTCACATCCATATAGGCATAAGCACCATCTTTCGATTCGTCTTCAATAACTTCGTCTGTCAACTCAACTGCCGTTTCAAAAATTGACTCATCAAATGAAGGTTTAGTGAGCTTTTCAATCTTATCTGCATCAAAATAAATGGCATCAGAGCTACTACTTTTAGTGAATATACCTTCCATTCTCACATAATCTCCAACTCCCGCGGTTTCAGCATCATTGGTCATAATTTTTAGATCAGATTGTTGGTAATCATCTGGTAGAGACCTTACGTGGTTTTTAGATGATCCGATCGGAATATCAACATCCAAACAAAATCCATCACATTGATTTCTTCTTTCGTATAAGTCAATTCCCAATTCACTGTCATCATATGAAAATATGGTTGACGGCAAAGGCCCCACATACCCTTCAATGGTAATAGGCTGACCATCTTTGAGTTCTCCACTAGCCAAATCTTCCCACGAAACGGCCATCATTTCTAACACCTCCTCTTCAGGCACCTCATAGTCATCATCAAATCCGTAAGAATAATCTTGAGGTTCATCACTGCCACAAGAGCTGAATATTAGTAAACCGGCAATTAAATATGCATGCTTCATTTTTTTCATAAGTAGAATTATATTCTCCTAATTTATTGAGAATAGCTGAAAAAAAGAGACTCAGAAAAGAAATTTATTTGACGTCTATTTCAATTCAATTGTCTTCAACATGGCTTCGATTTCTCGGATGTATTCACGTTTATTGAATTTAGGGGCATAGATATAACCACAAACGGTGATTACTTTATCTTCTGCCGCATTCAGCATTGAATACTGAACAAATGGACCACCACCAAAAGCGCCATCATGCCCAGCATGTTTCCATAAGCCTCTTGTGATGATACACGACTTTCCATTGAACGTCACCATTTCGTAGTCTGGATCATAAAAAGGATCGTACTCTGTTGCCATGTACGAACCGGCAACTTTACCTGGTACATTATACTTTAAAGTCGTATCTCTTACCGACATGATAGCAGGAACGCTAAAAGAACTGTCGTTCTCTACATCATGTGACCAAAACAAAATTCCCTCTTGAATCCAGTAAGTTTCATTTTTGGTGTCATTGGCCTCAGATCCTAAAAAGTCTCTTGATCGATCATATTTTACCCAAATAAAATTGTCTTTTTTCTGTTTAAGTTTAGCATCTCTTGGTAAATCAATAGAAATTCCAAACTCCTTTTCTGCTTGTTCTTTGATTGCCGGATTATTTCGGTTTTTGTATTCAAGAATCAATTGATCCATTTCAAAGGCGTTCATTTTATCAAGAATCGGGTCAAAATCATTTTGGATAAAACTGTATAAACGGTCTGCATCAGAATCTTTAATCACTAAAAACAATTGACCTTTAGCATAGTAATCACTCTTTTCAATTACAGCGGTTTCTTGATATGTTGAGTCAAAGTCAACCATCACTTTTAAAATGATCCGACTCATTTTATTCACATGTGTTAAATCACCTGATTGTTTTCTAAAGAAATCAAAGAGGGGTTCTTTTCTCAAATAAGGACCTTTTGCTGTTTGGTCGAGCTGAGACACTAAGGCAGTTTGCATTTTTCCTTCCCACAAATCATCTTGCATAACAACCAGGATATGTCCATGTTCTCCGTTGGCATCAGGTAATAAATCTTGCTTTGAAACTTCCCCTCCGCATGAGATACATAGAAAGGCAATAATAATTGAATAATACTTCATTGTTGGTGGTTTTGGCAGATCTAAATCTTCTGAATCCGGATTTTATCACCCGGTTGCATTCGCTTCGGATCAAGGTCTTTGTTTAACTCTTGAATTTGAGCAAAGGGTATGCCAAGTTTTTGAGAAACTGCCCAAAGGCTCTCACCATTTTTTAAAGTGTAGTATTTATACTTTCCATCATACGAATAATTGATTTTACTGCTAGATGATGATGATGAACTTTTACTTGAACTTGATGATTTTACATTTGATGCTTGTGAATTTTCAATATACTTTCGTTCTGTCACCATAATCGTAATCATTTGTCCCGGATAAACTGTACTGGTTCTGTATCCATTCCAACTTTTAATATCTTGTACAGTAACATCATACTTAGCTGCAATTTGGGCCATTGTTTCACCTGGCACAACTTTATGGCGTTTCTTTTTTTCCAACGCAACAAAACTCATATTCATTGAATCTAGACGTTGTTCATAATTGTAAATGGCTGCCTCGTTATCCATGAACAAACCTATTTTTTCTAAGGGTAGTGTGATGCATTGTGGCACTTCTGTGTGTGGAATGATATCCGTTTTATAAGTAGGATTTAAATACCTAAAATCCTCTTCTGACACATCAAGAACAGAATCGATATATGATATTCTTGCCACTTGGCTCAAGCAAACGGTATCCACTTCGTGATTATAAATTTTTGCTTCTTTAGGTACAATATTGTGTTCAGGATAATAATTCATCATGTAAACCATAGCAATAAAGTTGGGAACATACATTTGCGTTTCTTTTGGTAGATACGGACGAAGTTTCCAATAATTCATTTGCCCTCCAGATCTACGAATAGCTTTATTGACATTTCCAGGACCAGCGTTATAAGCTGCCAATGCTATCGACCAATCGCCATACATGCCGTAGAGGTATTTCAAATAACGACAAGCTGCATCAGTTGCTTTTTCAGGATCCATGCGCTCATCAACATAAGAATCATTTTCTAAGCCAAACATTCTTCCTGTTCGGTACATGAATTGCCATAGACCAGCAGCACCAACTCTCGATTTTACAGTTGGTCTTAAACCAGATTCAATCACTGAAAGGTATTTAAGTTCGAGCGGAATGTCATATTTATCTAGGTACTCTTCATACATAGGAAAGAATAACTTAGACCTTCCAATACAAACGGCAGTGAATCTTCTTCTTTTAGAGATAAAATATTTCAGCACCGATAACATATCATCATTTGCTGCTATATCAATGATGGTCTCCGAATTGAGTTTATTTAATCGTGCAATGTAAACCGAATCAGAATACTTGGGTTTATCATCATCTTCATAACCCATTGAATCAATTACCTCATAGGCTCTCTCTTTGCCCCAAGTTTCTTTGTAGTATTCGAAAAGTGAGTTTTCTACAATTTCAATAAAACGCTCATACTCAAGCGTATCTTCGTTTACAGGTGCAGAAATCTCTAAAGAATCTTGGGCCATAAGTTGAACGCCAAGCAAAAGAAATGCTATAGTTAATAAGTGTTTCACAAAAATGTTTTTTAGTTACAAGCCTTCAGCATATAATCCGAAAAACTCAAAAGGTCACGTTCTTTAAAATGTGCACCCATTACTTGAATTCCGAATGGCAGGCCATTGCTGTGTTTACCTAAAGGCAATGAAATGGCCGGGTTACCAGCTAAGTTTGCTTGTACGGTAAAAATGTCTTGAAGATACATGGTGATGGGATCATCTGCATTTGCTCCAAATTCAAATGCAGGTGCAGGAGTCGTTGGCATGATCACGAAATCGTAATCCTTTAAAATTGCGTTTGTCCTATCTTGAATGACTCTCCTTACCTTTTGGCCTTTAGTATAATAGGCATCATAGTAGCCATGTGAAAGCACAAAGGTCCCTAACATGATTCTACGTTGAACCTCTTCTCCGAAGCCTTCAGATCTTGATTTTTTATACGTCTCCTCTACGCCTTGAGCGGTTGGAGATTGGTAGCCATAATGCACACCATCATACCTAGATAAATTAGATGATGCCTCGGCAGTTGTTAACACGTAATAGGTTGGCACCATGGCCTCTAAAAACGGAAAATCTACGCCTTCAACATCATGTCCAGCAGCTTTCAACTGTTCAATTACCTCAAGAGTTCTTGCTTTGACTTCTGGATCAATTCCGTTATTCTCAATACAATCTGTAATGAAGGCAATCTTTAGTTTTTTATTTTCATCAAATACTTGCGTGAACGATTCTGAACCCTCTTGAAGCATAGTACTATCATATTCGTCTTTGCCCGCTATCACTTCAAGTGTCAACGCTGCATCCTCGACAGTATTCGTAAATGGTCCAATTTGATCAAATGAAGATGCATAAGCCAAAAGACCATAACGCGATACACGACCGTACGTTGGTTTAAAACCAATAGTGCCAGTGAATGAAGCAGGTTGTCTAATAGAACCACCCGTATCACTTCCCAAAGCCATTGTGCATAAATTTGCTGCCACGGCAGCTGCCGAACCTCCTGAAGATCCTCCGGGAACAGTTTTTTCGTTTACCGGGTTTAGCACATTTCCAAATGCCGAATTTTCATTGGAACTTCCCATTGCAAATTCATCACAATTCAATCTTCCGATAATAATGGCGTCTTCTGCAATTAACCGTTCAACGACAGTTGCAGAATATATTGATTCAAAATTTTCTAGGATTTTTGATGAAGCTGAAACTTTGTGACCTTTATAGGCCATGTTGTCTTTTAATCCGACAACCATACCAGCCAACCGACCGGCTTTGCCAGCTTTTATTTTCACATCTACCTTTGATGCTTGTTCTAAAGCAGATGTCTCAAATACCTCAAGAAAGGCATTCAAGTGTTTTTTTTCTTCAATTCTTGCTAAGTAAGCTTGGGTAATTTCAACTACCGTGCTGCCCTGAGATAAGGCTGATTTAATCTCAGCAAAAGAAGTATACATAGAAATTAGTTTTACTCTTCAGACTTAGAATCGGTTTTTGCTGGGGCCTTGTCGTCCTCACCATTACCATTCATTTCGTCTTTGAATCCCTTAATTCCTTTCCCCATTCCTTTCATTAATTCAGGTAATTTTCTACCTCCAAATAATAAAAGAATTGCCACTACAATCAGGGTAATTTGTCCTGGTCCTAGCATTCCGGCATAAACTACATTTTCCATCTTTCTACTTTAATTTGTAAATGTGTCGGCAAAGTTAATCAAAATAAGCCAATGAATTCTCATTTTATTGAATTAGCTAGACATTTTTAAGCTGCACTCTGCTTGCCTTCAATCATTGATAAAACTTGACATTCAGTCATTCAAAGCATCTCATTCCAACGATTTTTTAAAATTGGATCTGTAACCTTTTAGAAAACTCTTATGTAAAAGAAGCTAACAAACAACAAACCAACCAAGTATGAAATCTTTAAAATTCGTATTTGCCATTTTGGCAATGACCAGCTTAAATAGTTTCGCCCATTCAATTGAAGATGAAACTAAAGATCCAGAAAAGAAAGAAACCACTGCAAGTTCAGTAAGTTCTTCATCAGTAGAATATAGAATTCAATTAGGAGCATTTAACGGAGAAGTTCCGGCTGAAATGCAAGAATTAATGAACGAGCTTGACGGAGTTGAGATGTTAACATCTAAAGGAAAAAATGCTTACTTAACTGCAAGTTTTACATCAGAAGAAGAAGCGACAGCCGAACTATCAATTCTAAGAGATAAAGGCTTTAAATCAGCTATGAAGGTGGTAGTTCTAGAAGACTATATTGTTCCAGCTAGAACCTATCATTTCTTTTATGACAATAAAAAAGTTTCTGCAGCTGAAAAAACAAAACTATTTGAAACGCAGATTGTTGTTAAAGACTAAAATCAAATAAAAATATCGTTTAATTAAGGGCAGGCTCTCTCATAGGCCTGCTCTTTTTTTATGCCTTAAGTTATCTAGAGTTTCAAGAAACTCAACCTGTTTATTCATTCTTCTAATCACAAATTCTTTAGTTCCGTGGGACGAGTCAAAACTGATTGACACGCTCCTATTCTCAACTGTTACCTCAGTAATATTTGAAATAGGAATTTTTTGAATTAAATCATATAATTTTCCAAAAAAATAGAACACCGGACTTGCCCAAAAATATAATTGATTATCCACTATGGAAATTCTCAATACTCCGTTAGCTCCACCAGCTTTGGTGATAAATGATTTATTAGAATAACCAGAGGCACCAGTAACATGAAATTGTACATTTCCGTTTTTTAAATCAGGTTTACTCATCCGCTAAGTCTCCAAACCAAATCATGGCATAATTTCCTTTAATAGCAATACCGATTGCTTGCCATTTGTGTTTTTTCCATATACCTCTATTCATGATTACATCATCATGTGCAGAAGAGTTTTGCCAAGACTTCAAAGCACCTTCTGGTGTGGCCATTGCCGAGTGTTGGTGCGAAATTTCATAACCATTTCCAGTATATGAAGTTAATTCTCTTGGCTTATCCCACATGGCTCTTGCTTGCGCGTGATCACTTGTGTAACAGCATGGCGTCCAATCTCCTTGATCAGACCAACTGTGTAAGTTACACTCTCCATGAACTGGATTATTCTTTACAAGGTCGTTGGCATGCATATGTGCAACTTTTGTCAATGATTTTGAAACTGGAATTGCTGGCAGACCGGCCTTTTTTCTGTAAGCCATTACTAAATCGTACAACTGCTGCTCTTGTTCTGTTAAGGATTGCCCTGAGCTAATACCTGATAAAGAAACGATCAAAAAAAATAGAAATATTCTCATAGCGATTAAGTGCTTTCTTATCTAACTAATTTAAGAAATTAAGTTACAACAGCTTAAAATTCAAGACTGAAATTGGCTCTATCACTAAAATGTCCTTTGACTTTTTCAATTTCATCAATACTTAGGTGATTATTACCCAAATGAATTCGAATTAAAGCTGGCAACTTCTTAAGCCATTTAGGAAGTTCAGAAAAGTGATTATAACTTAAATCCAGAGCACGTAAATTACTCAGTGCTATAAATGATTTTGGCAACTCCTCGATTTTTAAGCCATCCATCTTTAGCTCCTTTAAACTTAGCAGTTCACCAACATTCGTCAATGATTCATCCAACGTGTAATTCCAGCTTAAACCTAAAAACTCAAGCTGCTTCAAGTTGCTTATCTGGTCAGGAATAGTTTCAAGGTAATTGTGTCCAAAATCTAATTTTTTAAGTTGGTTCATCTCACATAAAAATTCTGGGAATTCTGTAATCGCGTTTTCAGTTAAAATGAGTGTTTCTAAATTACGTAGCAAACTCGTTGCTTTGGGCAGTTCCTTCAATCCTTTTTGAGATAAATCGAGATGATAAACACTATCAGGCTGTTCAAAAGCATCTTGAAAAGAAGTGTAAACGGTGTCCTTTTGAGCAAAACAGTTACAGACAAATACAATAGACAAGAAAAAAGCAAGTGATTTCATGACCTCCTAACCTAGATTTATTGGATGATGGTCAAATGAATTTGATTGATTTTGTCTTTGATCGTTTTAAAATTCTCATCTTCTGACATTTCGAAATTCATTTTATTCTTCAGCAAATCTTTATAAGTTTCTTCCAACTTTTTAATTGTTGGCGACAACTCATTTAAAAGGGCAATAAAATCTCCTTCTTCCTGATCATCTCCTCCGGCTTTGAATTGCTCTAAAACGACATTTAATTGCTTTAAATGATTCAAGACTTTATGGTCTGCCGTAAAACTCTGCAATACCAGTCTCGTGGTCTCAACATAACAGCCAAGTGCAAAAATAGTATCCACCGATTGCTCTCTATTGATTGTTCTAGACATTATCACTCCATACTCAGGCGAATCAATGTCATTAATTGAATTCCAAGTATCCGGATCAAACAATCTTAGTTTTTCTAATATTTCATTGCCGTCATTCAAGTGTTCATTGAAAAAACAATAGTTAAGGTCTGCGAATAATACTCCCTGTAATGCTCTTGCCATACCTGACTCACCTACAGCTTTTTTCTGTTTGTAGTCTGTGGTCAATAACAACCTTTTAGTAGTAGGTTTTACATACTTATAAATATCGGCGGGGGAATCAAAAGGCGGCTCATAATCTGCTGGTACACGATAAAATTTGTTGGATGACAAATCTTTTACTTCGAATTGATTCAGATTTTTCACAAAATTAACTGTTATAGAAGGTTTATCGAGGGGCTCAACTCCAGGACTTGCTTTATCAAGCTTCACTCTTAAAGCCAATTTATGTTTTTTAGAATAGGCGAACGAGGGCATGTACAAGGTATTGATTTCAGCAAAAATCGTCTCGAAACCCTCTTTGATAAAATGCAATCTAAACTTCCGATTATCTCTTACCCAAATGTCAAAACCTCCTTTTTCAACTTTAATTGTCGAACTTTTCCCATCTACTTCTTCCAGCTCCAGCGTATATTTATTGAGCTCTTCCTTAGAGGCCTTATCTAAGACAACGCCTTTTATTCTAAGAAATTTATCCTCAGAAAAGCCTGTCGTGGTTATAATAAGACACGACAATAACAATAATATGTTTATTTTTAAAGTCAAAATACTAGTAAATACATACCCAAAAACTGGGCCAATTGTTACATTCAATCGCGAGTTTCTTTAGACTAAAGTAATATGAAATATATCAAAAACTATATAAACGGACAATTAATCGCTCCTGTTTTAGACGAACATATTGAAAATATAGATCCTTCGCGAGGGAAAGTATATTCTATGATTCCAGATTCGAATCAACAAGATGTTGAAAATGCGGTAATTGCAGCTGAAGCGGCTTTTTCGGCATGGTCAAATACACCAAAAGATGAGCGAGCAGCCATTATGATTAAAATCGCAGATATTATTGAGTCGCGTTTAGATCAATTCGCTGCAGCAGAATCATTAGACAACGGAAAACCCGTTTCACTGGCATCTCATGTAGACATTCCAAGAGCCGTTTCAAACTTAAAGTTCTTTGCCACCGCTATTCAGCATTACGCTTCAGAATCACACAACATGGAAGGTCAAGGCATCAACTATACCTTGAGAAAACCAATTGGAATTGTTGGGTGCATTTCACCTTGGAATCTACCCTTGTATTTATTTACATGGAAAATTGCTCCAGCGATTGCGGCGGGAAATTGTGTTATTGCCAAACCATCTGAAGTAACACCAATGACGGCATTTATGCTATCTGAAGTGTGTGCAGAAGCAGGTTTACCTAAAGGTGTTTTAAACATTGTTCATGGTTTGGGTCATAAGGTAGGTGATGCTATGACAAAACATCCGAAGATAAAGGCAATTTCATTCACAGGTGGAACGAATACAGGGGCCACAATTGCTAAAATCGCTGCTCCTATGTTTAAAAAATTATCACTAGAACTTGGAGGAAAAAATCCAAACATCATCTTTGCAGATTGCGATTTTGACAAGGCCCTTTCAACAACAATCAGATCAAGTTTTGCTAATCAAGGACAAATATGTTTGTGCGGTTCAAGAATATTTATTGAGCGACCGATTTATGAAAAATTCAAAGCAGTTTTTGTCGCCAAAGTTGAAAAATCAAAAGTTTCTTATCCATCAGATCCCGAAGCAAAATTAGGTGCCGTGGTATCTCAGCCACATATGGAAAAGGTATTGTCATACATTGAATTGGCAAAAGAAGAAGGTGGAACTGTATTAACAGGAGGACATCAGGTAAAATTGGAAGGAGAGTACAGTGAAGGTTATTATATCAGACCAACAATTATAGAAGGATTGGCTTATGATTGCCGCACAAATCAAGAAGAAATTTTTGGTCCAGTAGTAACAATCACCCCATTTGATACAGAAGAGGAGGTTTTAAAAATGGCAAACTCCACTCAGTATGGGCTCGCATCAACAGTTTGGACTGAGAATTTAAGAAAAGCGCACAGAGTAGCCAATGAAATTGACGCAGGCATTGTGTGGGTGAATTCATGGTTGGTACGAGATTTGCGGACACCTTTTGGAGGTGTAAAAAATTCTGGAGTTGGAAGGGAAGGCGGATTCGAAGCACTGCGCTTTTTTACAGAACCTAAAAATGTCTTCATTCAAAACTAATTAATGAAAAAGGTCCTATTTATAGTTGCATTGTTTATTGCGAGTTTTTCTTACTCTCAAACCACAACTACCGGTCGCCAAAGCAATGCGATTTATAAAATGGCGGATAAATTACACTATCAGCCTAAACCATTAGATGAAACCTTAGGTCAATACGTTTTTGACGAGTTTATCTCAGCTATAGATCCTGCAGGATTTTACTTTTTACAGTCAGATATCGATCAACTAAAGGACCAATACTACTCGGAAGTTCATCAACAAATTGAGAACAGTACATCTGGTTTTTTCAATGAGGCGGCAACTATATTTAAAAAACGTCTAAACACAGCCGATTCTTTGATTACTGAAGTACTTGCGCAACCTTTTGACTTCGGCATTAAAGAGCATCTATCCTTTTTAGAGGCTGACTATCCTGATTATTGTGCAGACAATAAATCTTTACAAGAACGCTGGCGAAAATGGTTCAAAAATTCAATTTTAGAAGAAATATTTGGTGGAGGATATCTTGACAACCCATTAGAAGCTCCGATTGACAGCCTTGAGTTGTTTGTGCCCGAAGCAACTTCAGCGATTGAAAAATTTGAACGGTTCGAAATTTCTTCATTCTTAAAACATCCAGCAGGATATCGTCCTTATTTAGCTACTTATTATCTTGATGCTTTAGCTGGATATTACGATCCTCACACATCCTATTTCTCAAACATTGAGAAGGAAGGTTTTGAAGAAGAACTATCTAAAGATAATTACGCTTACGGCTTCTCGTTAAACGAAAATGAGGCAGGTGAGATTATGATTGCAGGATTGGTTCCTGGAAGCGCCGCTTGGATGTCGAATCAAATGAACAAGGGAGATGTTCTTAAAGAAATTAGATTTCCAAAAGGACAGAAAGTGGATGTATCCATTTTAAATTTAGATGACTTGATGTTGATTTTGAGAAACGCGACTTCCAATTCTATGATAATGATATTGAAAAAAGCGAACGGTAAAATTGAAGAAGTACATTTAACTAAAACAGAAATCTATGTAGATGATGATGTGATAAAAAGTGTCATTTTGGATGGTGAGAAAAAGATTGGATACATCACCCTACCCGATTTTTATACAGACTGGGACAATGGCACTGGATTAGGCTGCGCCAATGATGTTGCCAAAAACATTGTGAAATTAAAACAAGAAAGCATTGACGGCTTGATTTTAGACTTAAGAAACAATGGAGGTGGATCATTGAAAGAAGCTATTGACTTGGCCGGTATATTTATTAATTACGGTCCTATTACCATTGAGCAAGGCAAGTATCGGGAGCCAAAATCTATAAAAGATATGAATAGAGGTGCAATCTACATGGGGCCTCTAGTTATTTTAGTGAATGGCTTGAGTGCTTCAGCATCTGAGATTTTTTCAGCGGCTATGCAAGATTATAATAGAGCTATTATTGTTGGTTCAACCACTTATGGTAAATCAACAGGGCAAGTTGTTATGCCACTCGATTCAAAAATCGATTTGGATTCTTTCATGGATGGCGCCTCAGAAGAAAGTGATATGGGATATCTTAAAATAACCCGATCAAAGTATTATCGAATCACCAACACTACCCATCAGAAAGAAGGGGTTATTCCGAATATAAAAATTAGGGATTACTATGAATTGTATGATTACGCCGAAGCCAATTATGAAAACGCGCTTATAAAAGATGAAGTAGTAAAAAAGGTCTATTATACTCCAGGTGTTGATTTTCCTACTGAAGATTTACAGGCACGAACAGATGCCAGATTATCTCAAAACGAAAATTACCAGGAGCTATTAAGAGCTATTGACACCATTAATAACTTCACTGATTATGACGACCTCATTCCTTTAGATTTTGCTGGGTTTCAACAAAACGAGAAAAAAATGGAAGATTTGTACGACCAGCTATTTAAAGCCGAAGAGTATAGCTCTACGAGTTTTCAAGTAATCAATAATAAATTTGATTCTGAAATCATGAAAATGAACACTTTTCGGGCAGAATTGAATACAAAATATTTAAAACAAATTCAAAAAGACCTGTATATTGGTGAAGCTTACCATATTTTAACAGACTATATCAACTCAAAATAAAAATTATGAAAAAAATCGGATTATTAATCATTGGAGCAGTTCTCTTATCTGCTGGAGCCATTGCGCAATATAAAACGGCTGGCGAATACATGGACGCCATTTCAAAAGAATACAGAAGTATTAAAGAAGACATGTGGGATTACACAAATGCTGCATCTCATGGCAAGAGCGCCAAAACTGTTGAAAAGAAGCGTGCTGAACTTGTTCAGACGACCTATGCTGCAAAAGGAAAAGTAAAAAGAATGCCTGCTTATGAAGGAAGCACAGCCTATCGTGACTCAGTAGCATCTTTTTTAAATATGTACTATTTGGTGCTTAAAGAGGATTATGCGAAGATTGTGAACATGGAAGAAATTGCAGAGCAATCATATGACGCCATGGAAGCGTATATGCTGGCCAAGCAAGAAGCTAATAAAAAATTGTCATTGGCATCTGATATGTTGGCTGCTGAGCAAACAAAATTTGCAGAAGAATATGGAATTGAATTGGTTGATGCGGATGATGATTTGACCAAGAAAATGGCAAAAGCGGATGAAGTTTATGTTTATTACAATGAGCTATATTTAATCTTTTTCAAAAGTTACATTCAAGACATCTACCTGAGTGATGCCATTGGTAAAAAAGATGTAAGTGCAATTGAACAAAACAGAAGTGCGTTATCTGCAACGGCTAAAGAAGGATTGGAAAAACTAAAGAAAATTAGACCATATGATGGCGATAACTCATTAGTTGAAAACCTAAGAAACATGTTACGATTTTACGAAGATGAAGCAGACAATAAAATTGAGGCCATTACCAATTACTTTTTAAAAGCTGAAAATTTTGCGACTATTCAAAAATCATTTGATCAGAAGAAAGAAAAGGACAGAACACAAGAGGATGTTGATCAATTTAACAAAGCTGTTAATGAGTCTAATGCTGCAGGAGAGCGATTCAACACCACTATTAACGAAGTGAATAAAAACAGATCAGCAAACTTAAACAGATGGAATAGCTCTGTGGATAAATTTACTGACCGACATGTTCCAAAAGGAAAATCAAAATAAATTAAAAAGGCCACTAGTTAGTGGCCTTTTTAATTAGTTTTTCGTTAGTTCTTTAAAGACTTCTTCCATGCTCTTTTCTTCCAAACGCATGGTTAATGTGAGTAGGTTATTTTTCTGAGCCCATGTTGCAATATTGGCCCTGATATCTCCTTTTGATTCAAACAACCATTTATTATCTTCTACATTCTTCACAGAAGCAACACCCTCTATTGCCTTCAATTGATTTCGAGAAGTGGCATCACTAAATTCTAC
>JAUHXX010000058.1 GCA_030426825.1 Bacteroidia bacterium
GATGATAATCACTTAAGAGACAACTGGTCTAAATAGAATGTCAATTCGTAAAGAGGAAGCTTTTCAGCATGTGCTGTGTTTGCACTTGCAACCTCATGAGCTGTCTCTTGCTGTAATGAATAAAGACAGCAAAAAAATCCGACATCAACAAACTCTAGCAATTAAAGACTTCGACCGTGACGGAGTAACGTCTATTTTAAATGAGGAGTATTTAAGTTACGATTACCACGCCTTATGTGCTGTTGCTGGTGGTACAAGATCGACTCTAATCCCTGTAGATTTATTCAATCATACAAAAGCTGAAGATGTCTTTAAGCTGAATTATCCAGCACCGATTGATAATTTAGATTATAATCGAATTCCTGAAATTGGAATCGTAAATATTTTTGAATTACCACTTTGGATGAAATCCTTATTTGTCATTAAATTCCCTAGAATAAAAGTGGTGCATCCGGCAACGGTAATATTAAAAGGAATTTTTAATCAACCCACTTTTACTCCAAAAATGCACTTGGTAATTGAGGGCAATTCATTTTACTTTTTAATTACGGCAAAATCTAAATTAATCTACTACAATCGATTTGATTTTACCACGATTGCAGATTTGGTTTATCATGTCTTGTTTGTTTTAGAACAAAAAGAACTAGATCAAAAAACCATGGATTTATTTTTGTACGGAGTTGCTCCAAATTGGTCTTCCATTGATGAACTTCAAGGCTTTTTCAAAAATAAAATCAGATTTGGTTCCGGACCAGAGAATACAGATCACTTTCTTTTAGCAAAACAATTACTGTGCGTATAATTAGTGGTAAGTATCGCGGAAAAAAAATTCATCATCCAAAGAATTTTCCATCTCGGCCAACTACCGATTTTGCAAAAGAAGCTTTATTTAATATTCTGGAAAACAGAATTGATTGGGAGCATACAGAAGTGCTTGATTTATTCGCCGGCACTGGAAATATATCGGCTGAATTTTTATCCCGTGGAGCTAAGTCAGTTTATAGTGTTGACCGGCATCAGATAGCTCAAAAAAGCATGTATGCTCTGCATGGTGAGTTGAATGATGATGCTTGGAAAATAGCACGATTAGATGTCTTTAAATTTATTCCAAAAACACCTCTTAAATTTGACTTAATTTTTGCCGACCCTCCTTTTCAAATGAAAGGCTTTGATGGATTACCTGATCTCATATTTAAGAGTGAAATATTAAAGGAAGGTGGACAGGTAATTTTAGAGCATGGCAAAGAAAATAGCTTTGAAAAACATCCCAATTTTAAAGAAGTAAGGAATTATGGAGGGGTTAATTTCAGCTTTCTTTGTTGAATAGAATTTTCTTGGTAAGGAATTCGACAGCATTTAGTTGTATTTTTGTTAGAACAAATCACGTATATGAAAAAGATAGCAGTTTTTCCGGGTTCGTTTGATCCCTTTACAAAAGGGCATGAGGATATTGTAAATCGCTTTTTACCCTTATTTGATGAGGTGATAATTGCCATTGGTGTGAATCAGCAGAAGAAGTATATGTTTAGTTTAGAAAGTAGAAAAAAGCATATAGAAACTCTGTTCGGAAATGTTGATTCCGTGAGGGTTGACACCTTTAACCAACTCACAGTAGATTATTGTAAAGCAAATAAGGCCCAGTATTTGATTAGAGGTATACGAAATGCTGTTGACTCAGATTATGAACAAGCCATAGCGCAAATGAATGCCAAATTAGCTGATGTCGAAACTGTTTTTTTAATGTGTAATCCAGAATTTGCTCCGATTAGCTCTTCTATTGTACGCGAAATAAAAAAGAATAACGGAGACATTTCGAAGTTTGTAACGAATGCTGAGCACCTAATTATAAGTTAAAACTATTTGTGAAGTTAAGATTGAAACATATTTTCCTTGTAATAATGTTGTTTTCGTTGAATGCGAAAGCAACTAAAATTTCAGGTTTTGCACCAGATTTTGTAGGTCAAAAAGTTGAGTTATATACCTATCAAGATTATATAACATTGACCTTGGTGAAATTAGGTGAAGGTGTGGTTTCAAAAGAGGACAGTCTATTTTCGATTGAGGTGGAAATAGGAACAACCATTAAAGGAGTGCTTCAAATTGGTAAAACAGAGGCTCCATTGTATCTCGCACCAAAGGCTGCGTACGACATTTATTTTCCTAAAGCCCAAGATCAAGCGATCAGTTTTCAAAACTTGAAAACAGAAGTGATGTTTTACGGTTTAGATTCTTTAGATGTTAATTACAGAATTTTGCAATATAATCAGTGGTTTGATGCCTATATTGCCTACCATGAGCAAGACATAGCTAGAGGACAATTTCTAACTTATCTGGATACTTTTAAAATTTATGCTGCACAGGCTTATGCTGATGTAAAAGACGAGTATTTTTTGACTTATGTGCGTTACAATATTGCTGAAATGGAGCAAACATTTGGAGGCAATTCAAAAAGTACCAATCGGTTAAACACCTTTATCAATTTTATAGACCCTTTTCCAGTTTATTATGAGAATGATCAGTACATGAGCTTTTTTAGAGGTTTTTATTCCAAAAATTTTGATGATTATGTGCCGGATGTTGAGGCCGAAATTAACATGGCAATTTATAATGCCAGTCCAACGAAACTCATGTCTGCCTTGAAAAAAGATGTTTTTTTAAGTAAGCCTGAAATTCGTGAAACAGTGATGATTGATCAGTTAGGTAAGCAGTATTATATGCGAAATGACCAAAAGAGAAGTATATTAATAATGCTGGATTCATTAAGTAATTTTGCCAGCACTCAGGTCAATGCAACGACTGCAAAAAACGTAAAATTGTATTTAACGAGTTTGGAGCCAGGTTTTCCAGCACCTCAAATTAAATTCGAAGTTGATGGCAAAGATCCAATAACATGGAAAACATATAGAGGCAAGTTTGTATACCTTAATTTCTTTGAAACTTGGAATGATCAAGCCAAAACCGATATGTTAATCATTGAGAGTTTGAAGAAAAAGTATGGAGAATACGTTTCATTTGTTTCAATTTGTACTGATGAAAAAAGAGAAACCTTTGAAACATATATGTCTGAACATGCTGAATTTGATTGGGATATATTTTATGAAGGTCAAACTTCAGAGATTAAATTAGACTTTAGGGTTAAAATGGTCCCTTCTTATTATTTAATTGATCAATCAGGGTTTATAGCGATTTCGCCGGCTCCAAGTCCTGCACCAGATGGAGAGTATGAGTCTATTGATAAGACCTTTTTCTTCATTAAAAAAGCACTTACTGAACCGCAATATAATGGTATCGGTAGACCCTGATAATCCAAAAATTATTCGTAATATTAAAGTGTAAACATCATGGAGATTTTTTCACTTTACCAAAAGCTGGTTCGAGATAATTTTAGTCTTTATTATCTCGGAGAGTTTGATGACGACCTTACTGAAGTTTTGATGAGAATTCAAGAAACAAGTAGTGATGAGGGGCGTGGTACGAAAAAGCGTGTGAATTATCTTATTGCCGAATGCTTTCAGAATATTATTCGTCATTCAAATGTGAAAGATGAAGAAGAGGATGAGTTAAAAATATCCAAATTCTTTATGATGAGGATAATTGATCGCACTCACTTTATTGCAACGGCAAACCCTATTGAAAAAGCAAATCAATCTACCTTAATTCAAAGTTTAGAGTCATTACAAAATTTGACGTCTACAGAGTTAAAACAAATTTATCTTAATGCGCTGGGTTCAAATAAGCTAAGTGCAAAAGGAGGAGGAGGCTTAGGACTAATTGAGATGGCGAGAAAAACTCAAAATCCACCGAGCTATCATTTTGATGACATCAATGAAATCTATTCAAATTTTTTCATGCAGCTCAAAATGAAAGGGGAAGAAGGGGAAGAAATTCAAGTTGAAATTGAAGATACAGTTGAGCATTATCACGAAATGCTTGACCAAAACATAGTGTTACTGAGAAAAGGTGATTTTTCGCAAGAATCAATTTTACCCCTTTTTACCTTATTTGAATCTAACCTACAATTGAAAAAAGAAGACTTGGTCTTTAAGAAAAAGAGTCTTTATATTCTGATTGAGTTACTTCAAAACATGAATAAGCATGCGGTTGAAATAAATGGATCAAAAGAAGGCGTGTTTATCGTGTGCTTAAAAGATTCTGTTTACACCATGAAGACAGGAAACTATATTAAAAAAGAGGATGGCATTCGATTGAAATCGCATCTAGATTCTCTAGTGGGGCTTGACAAAATACAGTTAGCAAAGCGTTATAAAGAACAGTTAATGAGTGATTCTATGACAGACGATCAAGGTGCTGGAATAGGAATTATTGAAATGGTTAGGCAAAGTGATGGTGAAATATTGTATGATTTTACCGATATTGATGAAAATTTATGTTTTTATTCTTTTAGTGCCACTTTATAATTGCCCATGGATACGTTTAAATTAGAGTCTACTGAAGATACACCACAAGTTACTTTTGACCCATCAAATGGTGTTTACGAAATAGTTGGAAGATCCTACCCTGAAAACGCAAGAGAGTTTTATCAACCCGTGATTGAATGGCTCGAAGAGTTCCGTGATACTGCAGATCGATCAATTAATTTGGTTGTAGCTATTGATTATTTTAATTCGAGTTCTGTGAAACAAGTCTTTACCTTATTATATATCGTAGAAGATATTATGGAAACAGGCAAAGACGCAAAGGTAACCTGGAAATACAAGGCAGGTGATGAATTGATGCATCAAAAAGGACTCGAATTCAATAAGTTTTTGCAAGTCCCTGTTGAACTCGTTGAAATCTAGAATTTGCAGCCAATCAGTAATACATCATCTAATTGAGCTTGATCCCCTTTCCAATTTTCAAATGTTTGTTTTGCCTTCGCTTCTTGCTCATTTGTATCAAGTTCACTTAATTCTAAGATTAGGTTTTTAAAGTTGCCCAAATTAAATTTAACGTTTTCAGGACCGCCAAATTGATCCATGAATCCATCAGAGAATAGGAAAACCTGATCTCCTGATTTTAATTGAACGGATTCTTCTGGGAAACTAATTTCGTCTGCTTTTAATTTTCTATGTTTCCCTCCAACGCCTAGTATGTAACCAGAAAACTCCATCAATTCTTTGTCTTTCACAATGTATATCGGATTTTGTGCACCAGCAAAAGTGATTGTTTTAGAAGATTTGTCAAAGGTACAAATGGCCATATCCATACCGTCTTGAGATCCTTCTTTGGACTCGTCTTGATGCAAGGACTCAACTATTCCTATATGCAATGCGCTGAGTATTTTGGATGGTGAGGTAATTTTATCCTCATTTACAATCTTATTCAACAAAGTGTTTCCAATTAAAGACATAAATGCTCCAGGAACGCCATGACCAGTGCAATCTACAGCAGCGAATATTACTTTATTATTGACCTCTGAAAACCAATAAAAATCGCCACTCACAAGATTTAAAGGTTGGTGGAAAATGAATGAATTTGGCAAAAATGCTGCTATTTGTGATCTTGATAACAGGAGAGATTTTTGAATTTTTTCCGCGTAAACAATACTGTCCGTAATTTTTTTGTTCTTTGCGCTCAATTCCTCATTCATCCGTTGTTTTTCTTTGGAGCGTTTAAGTACAATGAAAATTAATCCTCCAAGTACAGCTATTAAACCAATTAGCGCGAAATTAAATTGCTGCTGTGCAGCAAGCTTATCCTCTTGTTCCGACATATACTGTTTGGCAGCTTCTAGTTCTTTTTCTGCTGCTAGCAATAATTCTTCTCTGGCTTTTATTATAAGGAAATCTTCAGGTGTTACTGCAATCAATTTGTCAGCTTCGAGCTGTTCCCAAGCCAAATCAATCTGTTTAGCTCTATTGGAGATGTCCTCCTTTGTTAAGTTTTTCCATTCGGCTATCTTCTGCAGAGCTGAACTGCTTTCTAAGGTCAGCTTTTTCGTGTTTTCAGATATGTTAGATTGGTTGAAAATGTTTTCAGACTCTTTCTCATTAATCTCTTTACCTTCTGTAATTATTTCCCCATTGTCTGCGATTATGATGACTTCTTTATTATGCTCTTTATTCTTTTCTACAGATGATTGTAATAGGTTTACAGGAGCACTGTCTTCAGGTTTTTTAAAAAGGCGCTTTTTCTTTTCGAAAACAACAGGTGAAAAGTTAAACTTTCGTGCATTTGGGTCAAAACTAATTGTGCCAAAAACTTTGCCATTATCAATACTTTTATCTGAATGGTGATCATTTAAAAGCAATTCAATGTTTTTAAGAATGACACCCGCTTCAACTAAATCTTCTGGAATGTTTTTTAGATTCAATTTAATGGCCGATACACCATAACCACTCTTGGTGTATTGCAAAGTATACGTTTCCCCAATCGGAATACCTAGCGAAAAATCTCCTCCCGCCGTGGATTGAGTAGAGTTGATTTTTTTTCCGTTTTTAAACAGGGAAATGTCAGCAGAACCAACGCTTCCAAGAATATCGAACTTATCTTTTTTAAATAGCCCGTTATTTGGATCAAAATGATACCCTAAAATACTCCCTCTTAAGTTCAGCTGATTTGGGGTTCGCTGCGCAATAATTTGAGCTGAAATAAAAACACAAAAAAGTAATGTGAAAATCTTGTTAGGCATGAGCAAATTTTGCCTTAAAGATAATCTATTGTCCTCAACTTTAGAAAATTAATTAAAATATGATTTGTTCTTCTTCAATATTCAACTGTTTCATTAAAAAAGGAGAAATCATTAATGCAATACATCCCCCGGCGATAGAGGTAGCAATAAAGTCACTCAAATTTTGACAATCACGAAGTAAAACCACGGTAAGTGCAACGATTATAACTAATAACCAAAAAATTATCTTAGTTCTAAACCCTGACCTGAATTCTTGTTTTACTGGTTCTGTAATTATTACGAATCCTATAGCCATTAAACCCAATAATGAGCAAAACAGTTGTAGAAAATCATGGATTTCCATGGTGATTCCCATTATTGAAATATCGCTTCTTAGTATTGAAAATGTATTGGTCATTAAGCGGTTTGGGTGGGTGAAGCTATCCCAAAATAGATGAGATGAAATTCCAATTAAAGCAGATATCAAAATGATTTTCCATGACGTTCTCCAACGATTTTTCCAATCGTATCCTATATAATGACACCATCTGCTTTTAATTATGGTTGGGGCGTAGTGGATCAATGCGTCTCGAACTAAATAGTGAAATCCAAAACAAAGTAATAGCGTAAGTGGCAAATTGTAATACAGGATGCCTGCTGTGGTATGGCCATGAATTTGTTTCATTTGAAAATTGATGAAATATTCGAAATCTGGCGCCATGCTGCCGGCCACTAATGCGGTTGCAGAAACTTTATTCTTACCAAGTTTAAGAAGTGGTAAAATAATAGCGGGATGTGAAAATGTAAATGGCATAATTAATCTTCTATTAGGGTGAATAATTTAAAATGATCATTGTGCTTTTGGATCTTGAATTTGTCGAGTAATTCTTGATAGTCAAGATTCAATGAGTCGTAGAGGTCTAACTGGTAAACAGGTCGCATTTGTTGACCTTTTTTATAACAAAATTTGAAGTAGGTGTAGTATTCAGGTAATAAACAGAATCCTAGAACAACGGTCAGTTTTTGATAGGTACTTTTTTTTCCATTGCCCATTAATAGATATTGCATGCCTATTTCATCTCTAACCGAGGTATCCATTTGGCAAATAACATGGTAAACGTCATGTGACTCAAGTTTTGGGATTAATTCAAATTGATTCTTTTTCAGAAATAGCCCAACCTCGTGGCCTAGGGAATTTTCGGGATAGTTGCACAGGTCGTCTGCACTTAATTCCCATGGTCTATTTTTTCTCTTAAAAAGAAAACGATAGGGTCCCTTACTGATTTCAAATAAACCTGCGCAAAATTTTTCTCTCCAGTTCATAATTCTATATTTAAAAGTGCTTTGAAATTCAAAGTAGTTAATTAAAAAAATATTAGATCGACCCTAGTAGTTTTTCAAGGGCGTTGATATGCTGTTTAAATTCTTTCTTTCCAAGCTTAGTTATGGTATAAGATGTATTCGTTTTTTTGCCAACAAATCGCTTTCTTATTTCAATATATTCAAGTTTTTCTAGGCCTGTAATGTGAGAAGCAAGGTTCCCATCTGTCAAGGCCAACTTCTCTTTAATCTCCTTATAATCCACCCAGTCATTCACCATTAATATGGACATGATACCAAGTCGAACGCGACTTTCAAAAGCTTTATTTAGTTTGTCTATTTTCAATTTTATTGTTCTCTATCGTATTTATACCACATGATGGCGCCATATATTATATGAAATACTCCAAATCCTAGCGCCCAAAAATAGAGACCGTAAGCTGGTAAAAATACTGAAATTGTGCCCAAAGCCATTTGACAAAGCGCTAAATATTTCATTTCAATTTGAACATACTTGCTTGCGTTTAATAGACTCATTCCATAAAAAATCAGCATTGCTGGCGCAACCAATAAGTAAATCTTATGATAATATAATCCGATTGTAAAAACACCTCCGAAAAGAAGTGGAGTCATTAGGCTTCTAATCAACCTAAATGCAACCGGAGATAACAGCTTTTGTTTATTCTTTTTAGCTTTTATTCCTGTGAATAAAATACCAAATCCGATTGCCAATATGAGCACTACAGCTGCTAAAATCATTAAGGAGTATTCTAAATCAGCAATCTGCTTTGTATATTGTCCACTGCTTTGATAATGCAGCATTCTTTTACCAAAATCACGAATCAGCAAATAGGCTCCTGCTGCACCACCTAAGGCAGTCAATCCAGCAAATACTCCTGATAAACCTGATAAGGAGATGAATTTAGATGAACTCTCCATCATTTTTCTTATCTCCTGAAGATCGTCTATGGGATTAATTTTATTCATAAGAAAGTGCTTTGAAAATCAAAGTTAATATATTTTTATTCAAATTGAACATCATCCGTCAGATTTAACAAATTTTAATAGTGTTAAAATTGACCTGAATGTGCCTAAGGTAGGCGTCAATCCTTAGATTTTAGCTATATTGATTAAAAAAACAATGTCAGGTAGAATACTTTTAATCGCGCTTCTTTTCTTATCAACAGCAGTGTTTTCTCAAACTAAGAAAGAAAAAGAAGAGGCCGCTCAACTTGGAGGAGAGGCAATTACTTTAATGGATAATGGGGATTTTGGCGGTTCAATTAAATTACTTAAAAAGGCCGAAAAATTGGATCCTGAAAATTACGTGTACCCGTATGAAATCGCCTATGCCTATTATGCTCAAGCTGAGTATGAAAAATCAAGAAAACAACTTGAAAAAACCTTGAAATACAAAAATTGTAGTGATGCTGTTTATCAATTATTAGGTAATTGTTATGACAATCTCGAGGAAACCGAAAAGGCAAAAAAAGTATACAAGGATGGACTCAAGAAATTTCCAAATTCGGGAAAGTTACATTTAGAAATTGGTATTGTCAGTTATTTTAGAGATAAGGATTATGACCAGGCAATTGCCTACTGGGAACAAGGTGTTGCTGCAGAACCTGAGTATTCCTCAAATTATTATTGGTTATCACGAGTATTTTGTAATACATCTGAACGTATCTGGGGAATATTTTACGGTGAAATTTTCATGAATTTAGAGCGAAATTCAAAACGTACAGCTGAAATTTCTGCTTTGCTCTACCAAACATATGAGGCCTCTATAACTGTAGAGTCAGATACCTCTGGTAGTGTTGATTTTAGTCCGGCAGTGATTAATTTCGATCCATCAAAGAAATTTGAAATCCCATTTAATATTGTATTCGGTATGGATATGAGTTTAGGGTTAGGGATTGAAATGATTCACAACAATGACGGCAAGGTCAGTCTAGAATCAATTGATAATATGAGGCAAACTTTTATCAAAAGTTGGTTTGAGAATGGTCGAAACAAGGAATACCCGAATGCATTGATTAATTTCCAGAAAAAGTTAAAAGATGCAGGTCATTTTGAAGCTTATAATCATTGGTTTTTAATGAAAGGCAATGAGGGCGAATTCAATGATTGGTATGATACGAATACAGATCAATTCAAAGCCTTTGTCGAATGGTTTAACGAGAATACTATTGGTTTGAATTCACGTAATTATTTCTCAAGACTTAAGCAATAATTGAGGTGAAATAGCTCATTGAATGAAAATTCTTATTCAAATATTGCTTGCTAGTATTTCAACATGTAGTGTTGCACAGGGGTTCAACAAATTGTCTGTCAAGCAAACAGGGATTGAGTTTTCAAATACCATTTTAGAAGACGATACACTCAACGGATTAAGTTATTTGTATTTGTATAATGGCGGGGGCGTAGCTGTAGGTGATATCAATAATGATGGTTTAGAAGATCTTTATTTTACAGGGAACCAAGTTGATGATAAATTGTACTTGAACCAAGGTGGCCTAAAGTTTAAAGACGTTACAGCTAAGTTTTTTAAGGATGCTACATTTGATTTTCACACGGGAGCAACCATGGTGGATATAAACGGAGACGGCTGGTTAGATATTTATGTTTCGGCGGCCGGCCCCGCTTATGATGGCGAGCAAAGAAGAAATAAATTGTTCATCAATCAAAAAGGTAAAAGTTTTACGGATCAAGCATCACTATACGGTTTGGATGATTCACTCAATACAACTCAAGCTGCTTTTTTTGACGCTGACAATGATGGAGATTTAGATGCTTACTTACTGAACCACGTTTATCTAAGGAAAAATACCCAATACAGATTTCAATTCAATAAGATGCGAAAAGTTCTTGGCTATGATAGGTTGATGATTAATGAAGATGGATTTTTCAAAGACAAAAGCATTGAATTCGGTGTGCTTTCTAATCAATATGGCCAAGGGGTAGTAGTTTCAGACTTTAATCAAGACGGTTATCCAGATATTTATGTGGCCAATGATTTTGAGTCATCCGACAAGCTGTACATCAATAAAGCTGGATCGGGATTTTCTGAAATGATAAAAACGAAAACCAAACACATTCCATTGTTTGCAATGGGAGTTGATGCAGCGGATTTTAATAATGACGGTTTAGTTGATTTAATGACAGTTGACATGGTAGCCGAAGATCATGTGAAGTCAAAAAAAAATATGGGAGGGATGAGTTCAGAAAATTTCTGGAATTTGGTGAAGCACAATCAGCATTATCAGTACATGTTTAACACCCTTCAGTTGAATTTAGGAGAAGAATTTATAGAGGTAGGACAGTTAGCAGGAGTATCTAAAACAGATTGGTCTTGGGCGCCCTTATTTGCTGATTTTGATAATGATGGATTTCAGGATTTATTCGTTTCAAATGGTTACCTCCGTGATTTGAGAAATAATGACTTTACGGCTCAATATGATACCATTATTCAGATCTCAAAAGAATTTATACCCTTTGAAGAATTACAGCAATTAATTCCGAGTTCAACCAGTGCTAATTACATCTTTAAAAATAATGGAAATTTAAGTTTTAAAAAGATGACAGATCAATGGGGGATGGATGAGTCAATTAATGTAAATGGGGCCGTTTACGCAGATCTCGATAATGATGGTGATCTAGATTTGATTTGCAATGCGAGTAATCAACCTTCTTACATTATGGAGAACCTTTCTCAGGATAACAATTTCATTCAGATCAAATTAATCGGGCCAAAACAAAACCGATTCTGCTTTGGGGCAAGGTTAGAAGTCTATATAGATTCAACCAAACAAATCAGGGAAGTCTATCCCACAAGAGGTTTTCAATCTAGCGTGAGCACAAAACTTCATTTTGGTTTGGGAAAAACGGAATTGATAGATTCAATTGTTGTTCGATTAAATGGGAATCGTGCAGCCACTCGCTATGAAGTAAAAGCCAATCAAGAATTAATTATTGACCTTTCTACAATTGAATGGAAGCTACCTAGTAATTATTCAAATCAAAAAACAATTTTAACAGAGGTCCAACTAAACGGCTTAAAGGCGAAACATACTGAAATTGAGTATGATGATTTTGAAAAAGAAATACTATTGCCCCATAAAATGTCGCAGTTAGGCCCTTTCATTCATGTTGACGATATGAATGGAGACGGATTAAGCGATTGTTATCTATCAGGTGCAAGAGGTTCAAAAGGAGCTTTGTTGGTTCAAACTGAGTCCGGAGATTTCATTGAAAAATCGTTAGAGCTGTTCAAAACCAATTTCTTATCCGAAGAAATGGAATCCGTTTTTTTTGATGCCGATAATGATGGTGACCTAGATGTATATGTTGTTATGGGAAGTAATGAAGAAGCTGCAAATCATCCATCTTACCAAGACCAACTTTATTTAAATGTAGGAGATGACAAATTTAGTAATGCCTCAAAACGACTTCCCCAAATCACTATAAGTGGCCAAAAGGTATTGGTTGAAGACATCAATGCTGATGGCTGGTTGGATTTATTAGTGTTCGGACGACAAACTCCTGGACAATATCCAAGTCCGACAAGTTCTTATCTGTTGATGAATGAGAAAGGTAATTTTGTGGATCGTACGTTAGAATATTTTCCAGAATTCAAGAATCTGGGTATGGTGACGGATGCCGTATTTTCGAATATTGATAGTGACAAGGAGCTTGAATTATTAATAGTGGGCGAATGGATGCCGGTCACCATTTTTGACCAGTTGGATGGAGTTTATAAGAACGTAACTCATGATAAAGGCCTCTCGGAAACGGTAGGTTGGTGGAACACCATTGTACCATACATTAAAGAAGATGGTCAACAACGTTTTATTCTTGGGAATCTCGGATTGAATAATAAATTTCATCCCTCAGTCAGCAAACCACTACATATTTACCAATCTGATTTTGACGAAAATGGGAGTTTAGATATTGTCTTAGCTAAAGCAGAAGATGAAATACTATATCCAATTAGAGGGCGACAATGCTCATCTGAACAGATGCCATTTATTGCACAGCAATTTCAGACCTATGAGCAATTTGCGATTGCAGATGTCAATGCCATTTATACGAAAGAGAAACTTGAACAAGCCTTGCATTACGAAGCGCATACTTTCGCAAGTTCATTGTTGACCATTAAAAATGATGAAGTAATTCTTCAGCCTCTTCCACAAGCATATCAAACAGGTCCTATCAAAGCAGTAATTGTGAATGATTGTAATGAAGACGGAAAACTAGACGTTTTTTGCTTTGGAAATCAATATGAAACTGAAGTAGAAACTATTCGATATGATGGTAATCCTTCTTTGTTTTATGATGGAAGTACTGACTTCTCTAATCCTAAAATGTTAGGTATAATTGAGAACATAAAATCCGCCAAATTTATTGAAGTTAAGAATGAACTCTATATCTTGTTGGGGATTAATAATGGTGATTTAAAAACGTTCAAAGTAAATAGTTTCTAGGATGAAAAAGATTTTTGTAATTGGCGTTGTACTGCTAGCTGGCTTAAGTTCATGTAAAAAGCATTACACATGCACCTGTGATGAGTACATTGATGGTGCCGCAACCAACAATAATGGCAAAACAATTGGCTGGAACGCTTCTAAAAACGAAGGCAATGCTATTCGCTGCAGTACTTACGAAAGTACACATTCGGTGAACGGTTCTAATGTTAGTTATACCTGTGTGTTAACTGAGGGATAAAGATTTTCTGACGCTAAAAAAGGTTTAAAACAGCTTGACAGTTTGATTTTTGTGATTCTAGAAATTTGCAAACGACCAACTTTATTAACTAGCGAATATGAGTTGACTTTTTAAAAGAGCGACATAAATACTAGAATTTCGGATTAAGTATGAATTATCCGTAATGAAACAATTCAATATTATTTGTGTTACTTTCAATTTTTTATTAGAAAATCTGAAATATAGGACCCTAGCAGTCTAGCTGCCTTCCAGTAATTGATGGAAATTCTTTTTACGACATCAAGTTTGTAAATATTTGTTGATTCTCCAGAGATTCTTTTGGAATAATAAATAAATTCACTTTCATTACTGTTATCCCGAAAAGTGTATTGGAAGGTACAATAAGAAGCTTTGGTAAACCTACCAGCGTAATAGCCTGGTTCTGTATGAAGAGTTTTAACAATTAGCGTGTACTGAGTTTGCTTGTTAGTGGACACAGAAATTCCGGAACCGGAAAGTTCTTGAGATAGAGATTCAATAAAATCAGGCTCATACCTTTCTTTTCTCGCAGCTCTCCACTCCTCAAACCACCAATCTCCTTTCCCATCTTCTTGGTTATTGTATTCAAATATTTTATCATCACAATATTCAGACTCTGTTTTTTTTCCTACTGTCATATCATGATAATCGAACTCCAGATTCAATTGCGATTGTCCTTTTAAAAAACTGTAATTTCCCATTTTTGCTTCTTTGTCTGAATCTTGGGAGATTGAGATTCCAACTACTGAAAAGAAAAAGATAATTATCCCAAGAAATTTTAGAAGCATTTAATTATTCTTAATGTTTGTAGTCAATGTC
>JAUHXX010000384.1 GCA_030426825.1 Bacteroidia bacterium
TTTATCAATCACAGCATTCACATCTTGCTTCATAAAAGAAGATTTTCTTGTCAGAGTTTGTCGCATACTAAGTTGTTTATTTTGTGCGGTTAAAAAGAAAAACTCTTTAAAAAGCTCAAATTCTTCAACTAATTCCTCATGCGTAAATACTTGGGCATCTTCACCAAATGCCGTATGAAAACCTTGTAATTTGATAAGTGCATTTTTGTACAATTGTATTTCTTCATCACCATGCTGTGAAGGGTAGAAATTATAACAGTAAATTACTCCGGCAACACTTCCAATCCTATTAATTCTACCAATTCGTTGCATCAGACGAGTTGCATTCCAAGGTGTATCATAATTTAAAAGCACATTTGCTCTATGTAAATTCACTCCTTCAGCTAATACATCTGTAGTAATTAAAATTTGATAATCTTCCTTTCTCTTTCCGGGATAATTTGCATCAAAATTTTCTTGAATAGTTTCGAATATTTTCTTCCTGTTTTCGGATGAAATTTTGAGAACACCATTATACTTATAGTCCTTTAATTTTTCGAATAGATAATCAGCTGTATCATTACTTTCAGTAAAGATTATTAATTGCCCTGTTGGATTAATGTCAGCATTTAACAATTCATTATCTAATGCACTTAGCAATTTGTCTAATTTAGGATCTTCTTTTACCTTTTTCCACTCATCTGATAATTCTTGAAGCAATTCTTTATCTTTTCGCAAGCCCGCTAAAAACTCAGGTTCAAAATCTTTAGCAGAAAAAATATTGTTTTTAGGATTTTCTGCGCTCAACTCTATGATTAAATCTTCAATTTCCTCCATTGAAAACCCCTTCTCAATGAGTTCGTTAATATTTAAATCAGGAGCGATAAGAACTTTATCATCCTCAAACATTTTAATCATTCTTTCTGTAGAAATTAAAAGGTTGTTCAAGGTAATTTTAAATGCATGAAAACTACTTTCGAGTCGTTTTATCATCAAGGTTTTCATAATTCCTGCCAATGACTTAGATACAAGAACTGCTTGATCGTAATAGTTCTCCCTCAATTCATCATTCAAATATCTAATTGCTTGATATCTGAAATAGTTGGTTTTATCTTCATCAGTTAAATAGAATACCGTATGATAGAATAGTTTGCTCAGCTTTGTGTTCAAGTCATAAATGACTGGTTTTAATGGCGCTATTTCTGGAAAAACAATACCCTGATCCTTTAAATCATCAATGTATTTTGGATAATTAGTTAAATCTCTTCTTGTCCTACGAACTGTAATTTGAGAGATGACTTTTTCTCTTATTATATTATACAGCTTTCTAATTTTTTGAATATCGGGATTATCCTCTTTTAGTATATCACGATACTCTCTAATAATTGGTCCAAAAAATGATTGTAAATTGGTTACTGGCAGAGTACTTCTTCTAGCATCTTGAAAAAGTAGTAATTGATAATATAAATCCTGTGGTCGGTTATTTAACGGAGTTGCCGAAATAAGAATGATCTTTTTATTTGTTCCTTTCACTAAGCCATCACCGTTTCTTGGTGCTTTACAAATTCGCTGTAGATAACCGAAACTTCTAGAAGTATGATTCCTATACTTGTGAGCTTCATCAACCAATACTAAATCATAATCTTCTTTAGCCCAGTAATTGAGATCCTCTCCTTTGATTATTTTTTCAAGTCGACCATTGGTAATGAATTTGGTATGTCTATCTATTCCAAACAGCCTAAAAGTGTTTTTCCAGTTTTTCTCTAAGGCAGGCGGATAAACAATTAATATTTTAGTATTTAGAGACCCGTTTGCTATTAAAAACCTTTTTGCAATCATGGCAGCCACAACTGTTTTACCCAAACCAACTACATCAGATAGGAAAAACCCATTATGTTCCATTAACATTTGAAATCCTTGATTTACGGCATCAACCTGATAACTTAATTTTTTAAACGTCTTTGGCAAATCTCCAACAGTGTCTGGATCATAATCTATATTCTTTCCAAAATATTCAATTAATAGTTTTAAGTATATTTCAAAAGGCGTAAAGGTTTGACCAATATGAGTTTTCTTCTTGAATTCTTGAATATCAGCAGGAAGAATTGGTGTTGATTGTTCCCAAAGCTTTTCAAATTCACCTTTTGTAAACTCTACATCATCATAATCTTTAAGAGCAATGTTCAACTCATAGTTAGGAGATTTTTTTATTCCTAACCCCGCTTCAGTAAGATTAGAAGATCCCATAATCACCCATCCATCCGAATGCTCTGTATGTTTTTCAGGTAAAAAGAGATAAAATTTAGCATGAATTGCTTTAGAATTATGAGCTCTAACTTCAATTCTACCGTCTATTAAATCTTGAATAAAATCAAGAACTCCTTTTTCGACTTTTTCAGAATATTTTGCCTCCTGTAAGTCTTGAATGAACCACTTTAAAAATTCTTCTTTCGTTTTTTCTTCATCACCAAAATAAAGAAGGCCCTTTCTTTGGGCGTCAGCAAACATTTGATCTACATTAATCCCTACAAGAATTTTAATATCTTTTATTTCTTTCAGATATTCTTGCAAGGCAAAATAACCTGACGAACGAAAATACCCAACTACAGCATGAAAAGCATAGATGTCTTTCATGTGTTCTAAAATTCCCTTGAATTTCTCAAAGACTGTGTTTTCGTTATTATTTGTAAAAAACTTAGTACTCATTTTTTACCTCCCTTTTCGACTAGTAATTCTTTAACATTCACTTCAAGTATTTCCGCAATCCGATATAAATCTTCCAAACTAGGTTGTCTTCTATTCTGTGCATAAGCATTCACCAT
>JAUHXX010000059.1 GCA_030426825.1 Bacteroidia bacterium
CAAGGCAGCTTCGATAGATGATGTCTTAAATCAAGCGAATTTTAAAACGCTGGTGCACGGAGATGCCAAATTAGCCAACTTTTGTTTTTCAAACAACAATGAGTCTGTTGCTGCGGTAGATTTTCAGTATGTTGGTGGTGGTTGTGGTATGAAAGATGTCGCATATTTTTTAGGGAGTTGTCTGTCTAGCAAAGATTTGGAACTGCATGAAGAAGAATTGTTGAATTACTATTTTGAAATTATGAGAGGTCAAGTGACCACCCCTTTTAAGGCGGATTTGATAGAGAAGGAGTGGAGGAGATTGTACCCTTTTGCTTGCGCAGATTTTACCCGTTTTCTACTTGGATGGATGCCAACACATCACAAAATCAATGATTATAATTTAGAAAAATTACAATTGGTAATGTCCCAATTATAAGGGTTTGAGTCTTTTTACATAATTTTTATTGAACCCTTTTTAGCACCGTTTGTATCTCATGATGTTCAATTCAAAAGCATCAAAAATCTGAATTGGGCACCCAAATTTTGAAGATCATTATTTCTTCAATTCATCTATGAATTTAGTTAGCAGTTCGTTTTGTTAAACCGTTAAACTAAATATTATGAAAAAGAGATTTAACCTGTTAATGTCAGCCGCTTTTTTGCTGACATCCTTTTGCAGTAATGCACAACTTTTTGAAACCCGAAGCACCTATTATGGTGGAGATTCTATACTGACTGCCTTTCATTCTATGGCATCTAAAGAGCAAATAAAAGTTAGAGAATCAATTAAAGCTGATTATGATCTAATCATGACAACGGGTCAAACCTTCGAAACTTTTTATGATGGCTTTCATTTGGGATTAGTTGTTTATTCAGATGGAAAACCAAATGAATTAATTGGTTTTTGGAATCCTAAAGGAGAAAAGGTTTACGGGGGAAGCTTAGTTAATGGAACAGGAGTTGTGAATACCCCATTTAATCGAGATTTAGTGGTCAACTTCAGGCAAGAGTCTGTTCAATATGTGGATGGGATGAAAACAGGTCCAGTTTTTTACTATTGTGATTGCGCGAATGTGCTGAGACGCGGCACGTTTAATAAGAATGTGAAAGAAGGCGTTTGGGAAGAGTTTAAACCCTCAGGTGAATTCATCAAGAAAAAGAAAATTAAAGTTGTTACCGAGCCTATAGAGAACAACATTAAAGTTGACGATTGGATTGGTCCAGCACACTGTATGATGAAGGCCCCTAATGAAATTATTAAATGTCCAGGAAAATAAGTCATTATGAGTACTTCAATTATTTTAAGACTTGGTGCTGGGATTTGTTTCATTGGACACGGATTGCTAGCCTTATCAGCAAAAGCAAAGTTTATTGTTTTGCTAAGTTCATTCAATATTGACAACGAAACTGCCATTGAATTGCTAAAATTAATCGGCGCGGTAGACGTTGTAGTCGGTTTATTGATTTTATTTAACCCCACTAAATTGGTTTTGAAGTGGGCAATGTTTTGGACGGCACTCACTATTATGGCTTGGATGATTCATGGGGATTCAATTTTGGATTTAATGAGGCGAGCACCATTCTTCGCGGTTCCATTTGCCTTATTGAAATTGATGGATTCTGAAAAACAATATGTACAGCCTATTCAAAATAACTTTGATCAAGTCAATTTACTTGATGGGGAAGAGGCCATTCAAGCTATGGATTTGTCTAAAATTTGTTTGAAATTGCAAAGGCTTGAAGATGGTGAAGGATGGACGCCTATACAATGTGAAGAGATTTCGAAAGAATACAAGCGTTTTTTAAAACTTAAGCTGAAGTATCCCAATGAGCCTATTGTGCCGAATAAAGCTATCGATACCATGTGGCATTATCATATACTCGATACACAGGCATATCAACAAGATTGTCAAGCAGTTTTTGGTCAACTATTGCATCACTATCCATATTACGGGTTAGAAGGGAAGCAAGACGCTAAGAACTTCGTTAATTCATTCGAAAGAACAAAGTCCTTATATTTTGAGACATTTAATAGTGCTATGGATGGCCCTAATTATTTGCCATCTTTTCAATCTCGAAGAGCAGTTTAAAATTAGAGTTGCTCAACAAATTTGGCGAAAACCTCTTTATGTTTTTGCAAATCCATGTTGGCAGATAAGGCTACTCTTGCAATGTAGTCTTTATCGCCTTCTTTGGTTGTGCCTTGAGTTGAGGTTGCAGGAATTGTCCAGTAGCAGCCTTTTAATTGACCGTAACTAACGCAATACTTGCTCTCATTCGGAATTTCAGAAATCATCATGTTGATGAGTTTCAGATTCAGTGCACGTTTATAGTTTTCTTTTTCTTCATCTGTATTTCCTTTAGTTGGAAGATCTAATGAGAATACAGAGGGGGTAAAGCCTTGGGCAGCTAACTCTTCAGATACAAAGTTTATTTTGGCTTCAGGCAATTCTTGTTCAATGAAAGAGACAAACTCTCGAGTATTAGCATAGGCTTTAGCAATTCTTTCGTTCATTGAGGGTAACTGTTCAGCTAGAATCTCAAGTTGTAAAGCAGTAGCTTGATTGTCACACAAGTTGAGGTGTTTTCGAATGCTTGCCATCAAATTTTCAGCTTTTGAATTGGCAACACAGTAACCTGCTGTACATTTTCCCCCAGAAGGGAATTTAGAGCCGCTTGCAAATGAGATGGTTCTTACTGTTGAAAGTATATCTTGATCACCTAAAAAGTGAACATTTGGACAAAATGTTTGGTCTAAAATAAATACCGGATCAATGGCAGTAGTTCCATTTGGGCTTTGTCGCGGCTTGCTTAAAGCATCTCTCAAATTAGTTAAGTTAGGAACTTCCACTCTCGGATTCGTTGGGATTTCGGCAATGATAAATGGCACAGCATCATCTTGTGCTGTTTGAGTTAAAATTGATTCAATGCTTTGAACCATATCATTTCCCGCATCTACAGGAAAGTCTACAATTTCAACATTGTCAAGACATGCTGCAACTCTTCTGGCTTGATCGTTTGTTCCGCCATAGCAATTTGGCGGTACAATAATTTTGATGGCCTTGCCAGGGTGATTATGAACGGCATGTTCAACAAGTCCCATTAAAATGGCGTATTGAATTGATAAACCGCTTGATGCAACCAGTGCTTTAGAGTGTGTACCGCATATTTCATTAATAGCGTCCACAACCTTTTTACGGTTGATTTCGGCATTACTTGAAGTCTGATTCTCTGAATTTCCAACAATTCTATTCAGTGCAATAAGGCAGTTAGCAGGAGTCATTGCTATTGTTTCTCTTCTTCTAACGTGCTGAATTTCCGAAATATATGTTTGATTTTTTTGTCCGTTTACAGAAATGATACTTCCTAATTCAGGTAGGATATTGATATGAAAATCTACTAAATCGTTTGTTTCAATTTCTACTATGTCATGCGCGTTACTAACAAAGATGGTGCTCCCGTTAAATTCTTGAAGGTCACCGAGGTTTTGAATTTTAGCTAACTCAAATTGGTATTCGTAAATAGCACTTATTGTGTTAGTATCAAATGCTTCTGGCAGGTTATCCGTAAAACAAATACGTGTGTTGACATTGCTTAAAGCATTTTTTCTAAGCACGGCAAAAATTGGTGCAGTACAAGATGTAAAACTGATGATGTTATCGGCAGGCACATCATTTGATTTTGCAATAGTCCATTCTAATAAACAAGAGAGGGGATGCCCTAAACGAATGTAATCAAAGGCAGTTGGAAGTTTTGCTAAGTCATCTTGACTGTATTGATTCGAAGAAAACAACTTTTCGAATTGTTCTAAAAATTGAGTTTTCGCTAAACTTTCGTTGTAAATATCTAGTCTGTGAGTAGTTAGCCTAATCCAATCATTCGGTAAATTTTGTAGGACATTTTGGAGATATTCTTGTAATTTATTTTGAACCATGATTAACTATTTTAAGGCCCACAAATATATTAAATCGATATCGTTTAATTAGGAATGATTTGAATTATTAAGTTAAAGGATCTTGGTTCCGATCACGCAAACATCATCTATTTGTTCATAATCTGCTTTCCATTTTAAAAATTCAGTTTCTAGAAACTGTGATTGCTCTTCGACCTCCAATTGAGCAGCCTTTTGAAAAATAGTACGCATATTCTTGGCCTTTAGTTTTTTACCTCTATCTCCGCCAAATTGATCGACATAGCCGTCAGAGAAAATATAAACGAGGTCCCCAGATTTTAAATTAATTGAATGCGGAGTAAAAGGTGATGCTTTGTCAAATGAGCCGATAGGTTGTTTGTCAGCTTTGATTTCAATGATTTCACCAGATCTTATTATCCAAAGCGGGTTATGTGCTCCTGCAAATTGAAGGGATTTTCCAGATAGATGACAGAGTGCAATATCCATCCCATCTTTGACATCTTTATCCGATTTCTGGAATTCATTTACCACTATTTCACGAGTTTTATCAAGGATTTTGGCGGGTTCATGCAGTCCGAATTCTCGAACAGATCTGTTTAATGCGTTGTTACAAACAACTGACACCATTGCTCCAGGGACACCATGTCCAGTGCAGTCTGCGGCAGCAAACAAAATTCCTGTAGGTGTTTGATTCATCCAATAGAAATCACCTGCAACAACATCTTTCGGAAGGTACAGCACAAAGCTATTTGGGAGTAATTGGTTTATGATTTTTTTGGAAGGCAAAATGGCATTCTGAATTCTCTTCGCATAAGTTATTGAGTCTGTTATTTCTTTATGGGTTTCTTGCAATTCTGCGTGCTGTCTAGCAACTTCCACTTTTTGCAATTCAATAATGGCCTTTTGTTTACGTGTAATTCTGAAGCGGTTGAGGATAAAACCACCAAACAATACAGATAAAACCAAGCCAATAATTAAATAAATTGTTCGGTTTTTTTGTTCAGCAATTTTCGTTTGATTGATTTCATCTTGATAAACATAATTTAAACTGTCTTTTAGGGCCCTTGATTCCGCTTTGAATTGATTTTGAACAATTAACATTTCGTCCTGTCCCGATAATTTTTTTAACGAATCTTTTATTTCAAGTTCAAATCGAAAAGCTTCGTATGCTTGAGATTTATCACCTAAGGCTTCATAAGCTTCGGTAATACAGGTTGCGCATAATTCTTGTCGTCTTAGAATGCCGTTTGCCCTAAAGATTTCTAGCGCTTTCTGACACGCTTCTAATGTTGATTCGAACTGCTTCAAATCTTTGTAAACCGCACTTTTATATAGATTTGCGGCGGCAACACCACCTGGCCGGTTTTCTAATACGGCGTGATGTTCAGCTAGGCTAAAGTAGTGCAGGGCGCTATCATATTCATTGATCCTAGCGTATATGGACCCTAGATTGTTATAACTAGCCGAAACCGCATGATCATTTAAGCTACGTTGATATTTAATAACATTTTGATAGTTAAGAATTGCAAGGTCAAATTTCTGCACCTCAGTGTACGCATAGGCTAGGTGGAATGTGGCTTGGGTTTGCAATTCTTTATTATCCGTTTCTAGAGAGAGTTCATGATTTTCAATTGCTAAATTCACAAATTCTTCGCTAAATTCTGGCTGATCCCAATAAACGTTGATTAAAAGTCTGTTTGCTAGAAATTTAAATTCAGCATCTTCACTATTAGCTGTTTTTTCTTTTACTCTTAGTGCAATTTGCAACGATTCTTGCAAATCACCTCCTAAATCTAATATGCACCTGATAACCTTTACCGAATAGATGCTGATGGCTTTTTTGTAATCATGTAGCTGAACGGCAATGCTAATTGCCTCATCAAAGTGATTGCTTGCTATTCCACAATTTCCGGTAGAAGAATAGGCAAGAGCTCGCCATTCTAGGTAATTAATCTTATCCCTTGATGGACCTGAGTTATCAAAGTAAATGGCGGCCTGCTCGAAGTATTTTTTTGCGATTTCAGGATTGCTGTTGATGGAGTCTCTTCCTTTTTCTACAAGCTTGATTGCATCACTTTTTTCATTTGCAAATGAAAGTACAGAAAGGCTCAGAATTAAGCCAATGAGATGTAGTTTTTTCAGCATTACATCTTAAAGATAACAAATGCTGATAATCAAATTACATTAATAGTGTTTATAATATCGGGCTAGCGCCCATAAAGGGAACACGTTCCTGTATGATGTATAGGTTTCCATACAATTGCCGTTAAAAACGCCTGAAATGCCCTCCTGTGGAAAATCTCCGTTGTCTTCTTGTCTAGATATTAGGAATTGAATTCCTTTTTCAATTGCTGCCCTATTGGGGTGCTTTGCCTTCATTAATCCTAGTAAGGCCCAGGCTGTGTTGATGATTTGGCCATCTTCGTGCTGAATGTATTTATGCTGAACACAAGATTCGAATGATTCGCCCCAACTACCATCTTCGTTTTGTTTAGACAATAAAAAATCACAAGCAGTACTAATTTCCTTGGCTGCTGCTCCATTTTCAAATCCTTGCATTCCACCGCACAGCAATCCTTCTATTCCGAACCATATGCCGTAGGTGAAACAAACTCCCCAACAGCCGTACCAAGAGCCGTCTTCTCTTTGTTTTCCTTTTATAAATGAGGTGCCTTTTTCTAGCGCTTTCTCTATATCGGCCTTTCGGTAATCGTGGTTTAAGCTAAATTCCTTCAGTCCTTGCATAGTTGCTGAAGAGCATTCAGTATAGGTTACTTCGACCATGATATTTTCAAATAACATAGCAGGATTTAGTACTTCAATCCACTGTGGTGCCCTTTTTCTCTCGTAGGAAGCCCATCCACCATCATCATTCTGCATAAAAAGTAGCCAGTCAATTGCTGGTTTAAGTCGATCCAGGTCAACTTCTTTAATCTTTGGAATGTTTGGTTTGTTATTGTAGAGTAGTGCGGTCTTCATTCCTTCACTGGTGCAATCTGTAACGGCCCAAGCGTGATCAATTGTTGAAAAAGGCCAGGTTCCTTTAGTCACATCTCTCCAATACTTTTTGTGCTCTACTGGATCACGATCAATTTGAGTTAATTCAATGAAAGAATAAATTTTTTGAGCCATTTCTGGAAAATCGGATTCCATATCCGCTTCGAGTAATGCCTGGCCAGCAAATGAAGTGTCCCACAGCTGTGAGCCGTTATATCCTCCCATTTTCGCTCCGTCTTCAGCTATCCAAAGATAATCTTGCCAACGATAAACATGTTGTTGAAATTGCTCTGACTCCTTACCGTGAAGATGCCACACCGCAATAGAATTAATGGCCTGGTTTACAGGGCCAATATTGATGTAGCGGGTATGAATGTCCTCGTGGTCAATATAATCAGCTACATATTTGAGTGCTTTCTTTCGCCATCTTTTTGAAAAGATTTTCTCATAAGTATTGGTGAACCAGCTTAATCTGTAATACCATTTATTAACCGGATGAAAGATGTCTATTTCGCATGCTTCTCTTCTTGCTTTCTTCCAGTTAATGGTTTTGTAATCAGTATTGTATAGCTCCTTTCTTAAATCTTTAATTAAATCAGTTTCTGTCGCTTTGATTTTATTCCCAAAACAATAAGACATGGGTAAAAATATCATTCGATTATGACACCAATATTTTCCTGGATGAAAAGGAACCCATCTCGGGAACTTCCACATTTCAGGCAGCAAAGCATCATTACCTTCCCATTTATAAACGTTCAATACTGACAAATAGAATTTACCCCATTGTGGAATCTTGATTGCACCACCGTGATCAATTATCCATTGTTGTGCCCTTTGCATGTCAGGATTTTCAAGACTTTCTCCTAAAATTCTAAGGGTAACATATTGCATAACCGTCCCAAACATGGTTGAGTGCCCTTCAATGTGCAATCCCCATCCGCCATCTTCATTCTGATGATTCCACAAATTCCTTTTCATGAGTACCTGCATGGGTATCTCAAAAGGAGTTTCAGTGATGTAGGAAGCGATTACAAGTCCTGGAATTAAAAACAATGGCCCTCCGTAGTCTCCCGCCCAGTTTCCGTCTGGTTCTTGAAGAGTTTCGTAAAAACGAAAACCGTTTAGTAGGGTAGTTCGAGTTTGAGATTTTAAATCATCCGTCTCAGCAATGGGTTTTATGTTGCTTACTGGTCTGTGTTGAGCTCTGATAAATCTAAAAACCTTGTCTGCTGAGTTAGGGTTAATCTTTTTATCAAATATAAATGCCTTATCAAAATGCTCTAGAAAGTTCTGAGCTTCAGGCTTTTTCCAGTCTTCATGTGATTTGACGTGGTCTTTTAATTCCGAAGGAATCTCAAAATGCCAACGCTGTTGTCCGTTGTTAGAAGTAAACTTCCAGCAGTTCCAGAAATATGGTTGATCCTTCTCTGCGAAATTCATGTTTACTTTTTACGTCTCAACATAATTTCGCCCAACTGATTGATTCTTTCTTTATCCTCAGAAGGAATAGAAGAAGACATAACGGCGTTTACAGATTTTTTATGAAGTTCTTCCATTGTATCCAGGGCAATTTGAGGAATGTTCAATTCTCGATATAGATCTTGAAAAGCAGCAATTTTCTTTTCCTCATCTTTCTCTTCAAATAATGTGAAGATGCGTGATTTTTGCTCTGTTGAAGCTGTTTGAAGCGCATTTACCAATAAGAAGGTTTTTTTATTCAGCAAGATGTCACCGCCAATACGTTTACCGAAGTTTTCATCTCCAAATGTATCCAAATAGTCATCCATTATTTGGAATGCCAGGCCAGCGTATAAGCCAAAGTCGTAAAGTTTTTCGCGATCTTCGTTGGATGCTCCTCCTAAAATTGCTCCAATTTCACATGCTGTACCAAATAAGACCGAAGTTTTTAGTTTAATCATGTTCATGTATTCCTGAACAGCAACATCAGTACGGTCTTCGAACTCCATATCGTATTGTTGACCTTCCATTACCTCTTTTGCCATCTTGTTGAAACAATTCAATAAATCGCCCGCTTTATCCGGATGATCTTGAATCAATAAGCTCACAGCATGTGGCAACATGGCGTCACCGGTAACTATGGCTTTGTCAACACCAAATTTTTCATGAACTGTGATTTTACCTCTTCTCAATTTCGCTTTATCCATGATGTCGTCATGAACTAAAGTAAAATTGTGAAAGACCTCTATTGAAATAGCGGCAGACATTGCTTTTTCTTCACTTACACCAAAACCTTTCGCTGACATCAATGTCATCATAGGTCGTAGTCTTTTGCCGTCTAGAGTCATTATATGATGTACGGCATCAAATAGGTTAGAAGGAAAGCTCTCCAAGGCCTTGGTTTCTAAAAAATGTTCGATTGCGACTTTTTGCGCACTTAGTTCGGTAGTAACTTCACTCATATTTAGTATCTATAAAGGATTTCAATATCCTCTTTTTCTAATTCTTTTTTTGTTTTGTCCCATTCCTTAGTGAATCCGAGCATATATCCTCCGCCGCCAGATCCACAAATTTTTAAGAAATAATTTCCAGAATCTAGCCCATTTTTAACTAGTGTCTGATAAGATTCAGGAATCAGGTAATTCATTTCGTTTAATTGAAATTTTACCAAATTGTCTAGGTTTTTGTATAGTCCTTCTGTATTAGAGCTTAAAAAACTGTTGATACCACCATTCGTGAATTGAATAAGATCATTTTCAAGCTTAGTTTTAAATTCAGGACGTTTACAAGCTTCCTTGAATTGATCAACTAATTTGTCGGTATTTCTAGCAAGTCTTGTATTTAAAAGGAATACAACATGTTTTCCACTGGGATTATAAGTTGGAACTTCTACTGTAGAAATATCTGTTGCAGACTTCAGTAAAAGCGGTTGGTTGATTAAAATACTTAAAGGGTCAATGCCTGAACTGGTTCCATGGAAATAGCCTTCTAAACCACCTAGACAACTTTTTAGAGAGCAAATCTTTTCTTTAGTTAAATGTTTTAAACCATCTTTAAAATCACCTGCTTTCTCTAAGTATCTCAAGAATATCGCTGCAACTAGGGCGCCAGAGCTTCCTAGCCCGAAACCTTGAGGAATGTTGCTTTCAAAAAACAGGCCTTTATCTAGTTCAGATTTAAACTTATTGACATTAAGTTTAAAGGTCTCATCTGTATGGTTCTCGAGCATGTGTGAACACAGTTGCCTTAAGCCTTTGTTTGAGAGTTTCGCACTTTGGTTGTCATGTTCTAGATCAGTAAAGGCGAATTGTCCTGAGAATTTATCGTACGGCATAGTGAGTGCCATGCTGTTGTAAAGCAGGCTGTACTCGCCAAATATCAGAACTTTTGATGTGAACTTTTCCATTTCCTAGGCCTCCAATTTCGTAGGGCCATTTCCTTCGTGGTCAAAGATAACTTTCTTATAAGTATCGGTCAATTCATTGTTGATAAAATCTTCCACTTTTTCAGCATATTTAGCAGGATATAAAACATGTAGGTTAGGGCCTGCGTCCAATGTGAAACAAACCGGAACTAAACATTCTAATCTAAATTGCATTAATTTCTCAATAGCTTGAATGGTGCCTGGTTTAACCAATAAATAGTATTCTGAAGAGGTCATCATCATAGCGTGAAGAGTTAAAGCTTCACTTTCGCTAAGTTGTATAAATGACTCAATATCACCAGATTTAAGGATTTCTACAAGTTTAGCAGTTCTTTCGTTTGCTTGATTAAATCTTGCTTCTGCATAGGGGTGGTTATTCATTAACCCGTGGCCAATAGTACTGGATACTTTTTTAGGTTCATCTTCTACAATCAAAATAGCGTCTTTCATATTTTGAAAGTTTGGATGAATGTCGGTAACCTCAATGGCCTTCTCGTTCGAACTGTTTTCTATTTGGTCATTTTCTCCCCACATGGCATAAGAAGGGAAGATGCTTCTACAAGCTGATCCAGATCCTAACCTTGCTAAGTTAGATGCCTCTTGAAAGAAGGAGTCATTTCTTTCTTTATTCGCAAAAGCATAAGAAAAGTCGAGCACTGCAAGAGCAATAGCGCCAAATGCCGAAGCTGAAGATGCAATTCCAGCTGAATGTGGAAAGCTATTCATTGATCGCATAGTTACCGCGTAATCATTTAAAAATGGAAAGGACTCTATGTTGTCTTCTAGATACTTTGCTACTTTTCTCCCAAATAAATCAGAAATCTCACCTTCAAAATAATAAGTCATCTCAACTTTTTGATCGGTAGTTTTCTCCGTTAGCTCAGCTTCTACTTCGGTATAAGAGTTAGATAATGTTAAGCTTAAAGATGAGTTGCAAGGTATTTGAATAGGTTTTTTTCCCCAATATTTTACAATTGCAATGTTTGATGGACAACGCCATTTTACTTTTGTTATCGTATTAGACTGAGTAGTGTTTTCCATTTTATTTAACCATTTCTTTATAAGTGAACATGGTGGTTAAGCCTCTGTTCGTAAAATATTTCTTTGCTTCGTCAATGTTTCTATGGGTGGCGAGAAAAAAATCTCCTCCCCAAGCACCCAAAGACTTGATGCTGTATTCGTAGTCAGCAAAGATATGTTCTTTTAGTTTCTGCTTCCCAATTATTGGAGATAATAATTCTTCAGATTGATTCAATAAGCTTTCGAATTCTTCAATGTTTTCACAGTTAATCGACTGATCTACAAGATTATTCATTTCATTTATGTGCGCTGAATTTACTTTAGACTTTTTAAATCTCTGTATTTCACTTCTCGAATTTTGTTTTTGACCTAGATAAATAAACAAAAAATGATCGGTAACGTTTTGATTTAATGATATCTCTTTCCAACTGTTTTTATTAGCTGATTTTTGAAAGATGATGGGCCGTTTGGCAGTCGCACAGGCAATGTCATATCCAGAGCCTCCAAAAGATTCAGATAACAATAGAAAAGGGTCTATTTTAGACCATTGACTTAATAAGCTTATAAGAGTTGAACTAGAACCCAATCCCCAGGCAAGATTAAAGTCAGCTTGAGCATGAAAAACATTGTTAATGTTGAGGTCGGGCTTTAATGATTTTATTAGCTTCAAGAGTTTGGCTAAAATATTAGCGACCTCTTCATTGTTTGTGTTGATAATGTTTAATGTTGAATCGAAATCTGCAGTGAACCAAATACCATCAGGTGATTCGCTGGTCCATCTAATTTCTCTTGAAGGCTCAATTTGGAGGGATTGCCCAAATTTTAAAGGAAAAGCTAAAGATTTAGCACCTTCAAGAACTAGGTATTCGCCGAAAAGCATCAATTTACAAGATGCTTCGAAATTTAACAAGGTAGCTGTCATTAAGCTATTTCTGATTCTTCAACGTATTTTCTTACTGCCGAAACAGAAACATTTCTTTCTTTGAAATACTCAACAACTTTATCTCTGCTTTCAGGTTTAACATCCAACTGATTCATAATGTTGAAAAGATGCATTTTCATATGACCTTGTTGAATTCCGGTAGTAGTAAGAGACTTTACGGCGCCAAAATTATTTGCAAGACCAGCAGCTGCGGCTATTCCCATTAATTCTTTCGCAGTTGGGTGATCTAAAATCTCATGAGATAGTTTTACTAAGGGATGTAAATTGGTTAATCCACCGACAACCCCGAGTGCCAAGGGTAGGGTAAGTGTGAACTTAAACCTTCCATTTTCAATTTCACAATTTGTGAGAGAAGTGTAAGATCCGTTAATACTGGCATAGGCATGACCACATGCTTCAACAGCCCTAAAGTCATTACCGGTAGCTAATACCACAGCATCAACACCATTGTATATTCCTTTGTTGTGTGTCGTTGCTCTTGAAGGGTCAACTTGTGCAATTCGAACTGCGGTTCTGAATTTTCGAGCGAATTCTTCACCTGAAACTCCCGGAACAATATCTTTTAAATTTGAAATATCTGTTTCAACCCAACATTTAACTATACAATTAGGTGTTAAATTGGATAAAATTGACATGATGATTTCCAAACCATCATTTTTGAATTCAGCTTGCTCTTTGTGCCAGCTTCTGAAAATATCCGCAAATTTCTCTAGACAAGAATTTACGAAATTTGCACCCATAGAATCCACTGTCTCAAATGTAGCGTATAGCTGCATGAGGTTAGGTTCCTTGTCTGATAAGTCTTTTAAAACGATTTCTTTGATACCTCCACCGCGATTTCTCATGTTTTCGGTTATCTCATCAGTTCCTGAAATAAGAAGCGCTTTTAATTCGTTGAATTTTGATTTCAATAAGCTAGTGTCATCATTCCAAAGAAAATGCACCTGACCCACCTTTTCAGTATCAATTACTTCTACGTTGAATCCTCCAAAGTTATACCAGAATTTAGCTGACTTTGAAGCTGCTGCTACCACTGAACTTTCTTCAATAACCATTGGGATTGCCCTGGTTTTTCCGTTGATTAAAAAATTTGGGGCAATGCTGTAGGGTAAATGGAAATTTGAAATAGTGTTTTCACTGAATTCATTGATCATTTCCTGAATCTTTGCATCAGGATGATTGAAAGATTTAAATGTGTTAACCGCTGCGTCTGGGTCCTTAAAAAAGGCCGCAATCGATTTAATTTTATCTTCTTTATTTTTTTTAGAAAATCCTTCTATTAATTTATTCATTTCTTTACTCTTAATAGTCTTTGAGCCATTAGTAGCCCGTTGATTTGAAATTCTGCAAATTCGTTTAGTGCATCCTGTGATTCATTGGCATACTTTAAAAAGGGTGCCGCTTGCCCGTAAATTGAATTCAAATCTGATTTATTGATGCAGTAGTAGCCGTCTAAAAAATTCTTGATACCACCACTTATTATAACGTTCGTGCATCTCAATGCGCCTCCTAGTTTGTCAACGGTATCATTTAAAAATGTTACCATTTCTTCAGCGCTATGTCCTAAAGATACAACATCAGTAAAATGATTTTGTAATTTTTTATTTCTAATTAACTCAAGTTTAGAAAAATTCGTA
>JAUHXX010000060.1 GCA_030426825.1 Bacteroidia bacterium
CATTCAATGAATCCAGATCAAAGTTTTCACCGTTAGGATTTAATTTAGAAAGCTCTTGATAAATTTGAGCCATTACCGTAACAGGGTCTTCAAATCTCTCATCAAACAGATTCTCAATTTTCACATATTGCTCGCCTGTTTCATCTCTGAGTAATGATATTTTTTGTTTCAATGGACGCAGTTCTTTTAACATTGGAACTTCGACTACCGCATAATGCGTCACATCACTTCCTTTTACAGTTACAAGGTATTTGTATTTTCCGCCTTTAGGGAAACTGATAAAATAATCACCATTGCTCGCTTTAGAATTGAACGAACCAATTTGCGAACCTGAGTTAAAATCTTCAATTTCAATGTTCACTTCTTTGTTGGATGGCACAATTGAATTTTCGAATTTACCTTTGATTGCAGCAATTTGCATAGGAATTCGTTCAACCCTTACTTCATACACAAAAAGTTTACCATCTTGGCTTTCACGTCTAGAAGCAAAAAATGCTGTACGATCCAGGGAATCGACAACATACATGATGTCATCATCAGGCGAAGAAATTGCAAAATCTAAATTCTCTGGAGGCCCAAAACTATCTTTTTTGTAATCATATGGTGATCTAAAAACATCATATCCCCCCATAGAGTTATGACCTTTAGAACAGAAATACAAATACTTACCATTAGGATGCATATAAGCGTAATCCTCATCTAAATCAGTATTGATTACACCTCTCACCTTTTGAGGTAAAGAGTAACTACCATCTGGTAATTTTTTCTTCTGATAGATATCTAGGCCAGTTTTTCCATCTTCACCATAGCTAGAGTAAAAAACATTCGGCGAGTTTTTGGGGAAATGGATTACAGAACGGTGTCCTAATTTCTTGTCTAACTTCGTACCAAATTCATCTGTAACGAGTATTGTTCCTCCTATATTGGACATATCGTATAAATCGTAAAACGAGCCTTCACCTATTTCCCGTTTTTCCATAACGATCAAGTCGGTAATGTTGGTCAGTAATTTACGGCCATACTTACAAGCATTTAACTGCGCGTTAACATCAAAATCCTTTAACTGAGAAGAGGTAGCTTGATCTCTAAACTTTTCGTAATACTGCTGCGCCTCTTTAAACTGATAATTTAAATGGTAGGCTCGACCTAAGAAATAATATGCTCTTTTATCAATACTTGGGTTGGTGACAGAATAAGCTAAACGGTCGATTGCTTTTACCTTGTCGTGACTTGCGAAAAGCAAAGATGCCCCATATCGAAAATTCCAATCATGATCTCTATTGTAAACACCTGAAACTTTATTGTAGAGTTGGAAAGCATCTACATACAAACCTGCATCAAATAACTCATCCGCTTCTTTCCGAATTTCTTCGGGAGTTTGTCCAAATGCAAAAGCACTGCAAAATAAGAGCAGTACCAACAACGATATTGATTTAATCTGTAGTCTCACAACAAAAACGGGAGACGCGCACGCACGAACACCCAGAGTTTAATACGGTTTTCAGAGAGAAAGGTTCAATTTTCTCAGAAAAACTATACAAAATAGCAAAAAGCTTAGGCTAATACCTAGTAATTCGGGGATTTTTTAAGGATTGATTTAAAAAAAAATTCAAAACTTTAGTCTTGTAATTTTTTACAAGTTTTTAAAGCGTGTTTTACCTTCAGTTTTTTCAACTCTTCTTTTTCAGCGACCTCCATGAATCTTTCGTAATAATCCACAGCTCTGTCGTAATCTCCTTGATTTTCATAAGCCTTTCCAATAAAAAAAGCCACTTCTTTATCTGACCTTCCACTTTTTTCGGCTTGTAACAAATAATTCAATGCTTCTTTGTTGTTCTTATTTTGCATAACAATGCACGAACCGTACTTATAGCCATAAGTTACGTTAGTTGGAACCAAATTGATCAATTTTTTATAGATCGGTGCGGCCTCTTCATATTGGCCATCTTTAAACAATTTATCAGCCGTTTTTTGCAGTTCTTTTTGAGATTGTCCTAAAACAGAAAAAGAAACTAAAACAAGGATAAAACCAATTATTCTTTTCATATTATTCGCCAACATTACTTCTAAAGATCATCATTTTATCAGTTTTAGATCTCAATTCAAATGACAATTTCTTTTGCTTTAATTTATCATCCTTTAACTCGGCAATATATGTTTGGAGTTCTTTATTAGATGAAGTTATTTGAACAACTGTTGTGTTTTTTCTTCTTTCAAATCCGAAATAGTAATAGTTACCCGGTTTATCTTCTTTACCTGGTAATTCTATCAAGTACCCCATTTTTGTACCAATAGAACCTCCTTCAACTGAGTAGAATACACCATATTTTACTGTGAAATCTTTGAATAAAGGATCTCCGAACATAGAAACGATTCCTGTAATCGGCTTTGAAATAAAGCCTCCGGCACGCTCGTTCCATTCAAGACGTAAATTTGAAAAGTAAACCGGCGAAGTGGACATTTCTTTTGGTAATTTCTTAATGGCTTCAGGACCTTTAATGGTGTACTCTGATTTCAAGTTTTCAGCTTCTTCTTTGGATACTTGCTCGGTCACAGCCTGCTTCAAAGTAGTTCTACCAAAATCAATTGCACCAAGACCTTCTGTAGTTTTAATATCTTCCGCTAGGTATTCAACTACTTTTTTGTCCATAAAATGCTCTAATCCTCCAGACAAGTTCATTGTAGTTTGCTTAGTAGCAGCATTATAATTCACCACACCATAGGGTTTAAACTCTACATCAGGAAGATTCAACGCCATATCTATTTGACCGTCACCTTCCATTGAACAACTCTCAATGTGTAAGGCGATATAGTTTCCTTTTTCTTCACGGTTGATTAGTTTTTCTGGACTCGCAATTCTAAATTCCTTTGCTTGTTCATTATAGTTCAATACACCAGATGAAGTAAACATCACGAAATCGTTCGGACGCTCTAAAGCAGATAAAAAGGCTGGATATATGTTGATACTGTCCATGGTGCCTGCATTTCTTCTAACAAGTCCTACAGCTATCGGATTATCATTCAGGTCTTTCATATCCGTATTCACTGGAATTTGGATATTATTTGGATCAATTTCGGTTCTAAACTTCAACCAATTACGAGCAAACTCGTTGCAATCGTGGTTAATTCTTGTTGCTCCGTCAAAAGTTAAGAATTGTTCGGATGCAGCCAATTCAACTGTTCCATAAAAGTCAAATTTATCACTTAAATGGAAATTTTTGTCTTCATCAATTTGACCTTTAGCTCGCGTCTGGAAAATGGTGTCAGGTTGAATATCTGCAAAGAAAATTATTTGTTCTTCGCCTTTGCTATCTATATAAGGATACTTACCGCTGGCTTGATACTTTTTAGCCGCATCAATTCTAACATGTGCCTCAGTAATTTTATGGTATTTTGTTACTGAATTGGCTACAATTTCGGCCCCTTCCAATTCATCCATTTTGGCTTTCTTTCTGATCGTCAACTTTTGCTCTGGAGGGAAAATTCTAGCATCTGCAACGTCTACATATTCAACTTTATCACAATAAATCACATTTTCTTTCAGTAAGAATTTTGCTTTTGGAGCTCTAAAATTGAGAGAGTCTTGTTCTGGATGAATTGAATAGAAGTTAGATCCTGCAAGGTCTAGACCACCTGCATCAATGTTAATGTCTGCTCCCGATTTAGATAGTTCAATTTCTTCACTATCCATCATCCATGTAAACATATCCATGTAACAGATGTATTGGTTTTTCGGGAATTCTACAATTGTGGTTCCATCATTCGATTTAAACTCTCCTTTTCTCTCCTGAAAGTCAACATGTGCGTTCAAATTAGTTGAATTGAAGGCCAATGGATTCTCAACTCCTGGTTCAGGTGTTCCAACTCCTAACAAATTGAAATCAGCTGTATCTGCATCAATTGCATATCGTGAGTAATTAAACTTCTTAGAACCCAACTCTGCTTCTTTGAAATACATCAAACCGCGGCCGGTCATTCCTTTTTTAGTTAAATACGTGATTCCTTTCATATCCGCTTCACCATCAAAGAACTTTAGTGGCTCTTGTACCGCTCGTGCTTTGAGAATTTCTTCTTTCGGAACAAAAGTTACCATCACTCCATTACCTGTCACATCAGGAACAGACATCCCTTTGTCCTTCGTTTGAGGGTTATTCACATATTTAGACATCCCCATTGTAGAATCTGGGAAGAATATGAAGTTTTCACTTACCGAAGATGATGTTAGGAAATCAATTTGGCCGGCTCCTCTTAAGCCTTCATTACTCAGTTTAATCTCATTGTCAAACTTTGCATAATCTCCGTAAAAATCAAATCCCGAGTCAGGTGCTTTAGTTTTGAACCCAAATGAATAGTCTTCTTGAATTTTTAACTGTTCTTTGAATATTGGAAATATCCCTGCGGATCTCATCTCACCGTCAAAAGCCATTGTGTATTCGTCAAAATTATCTAGGCTATCAAATTCAAATGGGTCACATTTAAAATAAAAGTCTGAACTGTCATAGACTCCGTTATACACGTAAGAATGATCGTAGTACACGTAAGAATCTTCAGTTACATTAAGAATAGGGTATTTTGCATACTCTTCATCTTTTCTACCAGATCGATTTAACGTATCATCTATTTCAATGAATCCTTTCACCCCTTCGAAATGTGAATACATTGGTATCAATCTATCGCTTCCTCCATAAATTGGTCGCACCCTAAACAAAGCCACATCCACATCCATGAGGTTTAGACGAAACTTAGAGTAATCAAAAGAACCTTCATTTAAATAAACTTCTAATTTTCCGGCCATAATTGCTCCTTCAAAAACAAAGTCAAGATCTTTTTTCACCAACAACTTACCTGCCGAGGGAAACACTACAACATTCTGTGATGGCGATATTTGTATAGGATCTACTTCATTCAAACTCAAATCCATTGATTTCAAATTATAGTATCCAAAATTTTGAACCAATGATTTTCTTTTGTTCAACGAATCAGCTCGTTCATTAAAAGATATTGCTTGTTTGTCCTCTCTACCATCAGGGCTAGTTATTGATTTTTTAGGTATTTCTAATAAGTTACAATTGAAAATCACATTGTCATAATCCGATTTACCGGAGCGCGCATCAATGTACTTTTTAAGTTTAGGCTGAATAGTTATTTCTTTACGCGCAGATGAATAAGTGATAAAACCTTGATTGGCTAAATCTACTAAAATTGGAATGGCTTGATTATTTGTGAATCCCATTGCACCTGACACTTTATTAACTGGAATAATCTCAAGATCATATTTGTAAGCATAATCCCAAATGGCCACTAAGGGATGTTTAGCATTCATCCCTTGAATTTTATTATAAATTCGCTCAGAATAATAGTTTTGAGATTCAAATGAAGCAAATTTTCGCGGCGAATTTCTATGCCAGGTAAGATTTAAATTTGGATCACCTTTCGTCCAAATTATTCGATCTACATACATGTCTAGTTTATGATACGAATCTTTAAATGGTGCTTGGGCCAATCCTTTATTATCACGCATCATTTCAAGCGTAATGTCTTTTCCTTCATTTTCAATTTTATACTTAACATTTAAACCTGGATGAAAAATCGTATCCTCTTCATTGGCATACATAACGATACCGCAACCTTCAGAAGAAGCACCTTTATCGTTTACTCTAAATTTTAAAGCAGTGGCTTTTACAAACGGTTCCCCGTCCTGATAAAAGACTAAACTCGCAGGGTTTTTATCATAACCGACACCTGAGAAATCTGGACCAGCCAATGCAAAACCGCCAACATAATCAACTTCTGGCAGGATATTTTTTCTTACAATTTGTTTGGAAAATGAAGTAAATGATGGATAAATTTTATCAACTTCTCTATTATAAACTTTTGCTGCGTCTTTGAAAGTTCCATAAAGCGGTTCAGGATAATAGTCTGTATATACTTTAACTGAATCACATTCAAGTTTAGTTTGTTTCAACGATAGGATATATGACGAGATTTCGGCATAATTATTGGCCGGATCCAATCCTGTCCTACCCCAGTCCATTTCTCCACCTTCGCCGGTCCATTTATTGATAAAAGGCTCAAAGACTCCAGAGGTATTTTTGACAATCATACTATCAAAATATGGGTTGTCTTTTTTACCAGCAGAACGATCCATCATGTAACACTTCAAATCAACATTTTTGAAAGTAATTTTAGGTCTATTTTTCTCAAATTGGAAGGTATATTCACCTCCTTTTACTTGCCAAATATATTTTGGTACGTCATAAATGGTTCCGTCCGAAAAGAATCCTTCACAAACAGAAATAAATTTCTCAAACTGCGTTGATTTTTTACTATTAAGCAAGGCATCAATTGTAGCGTGCCAAGTTTCAAAACTTTCTTTGGGCTGATCAGTTAACACAAAGGAATGTGCTGAAATCAAGTATCCAAAAATATCTGGAAAAGCAGGTCGTCTTTTAGACTCAAGCAAATTACATGTATTAACTACTTTGTTTTGGTATTCAGATGAGAAATTCGTTAACCAGTTTGGTTCGAATTCTTCCATGAAGAGTTTTGTTTTTTGCTTATTAGAAGCTCCTAATCTCTTATTAATTTCTTTTAAAAAGGTTGCTGGGTCATTGGAATATTGTGACATTGCTCCGAAACTGGCAGAAATCAAAAAAACTAGCAATAAAACTCTCATAAAATAATGTTTTCTGAATGGCCTATCTGCTAAATTGCATCATAGCCCATTCATCCTTAGTAAATGTTTGTTCAAAAATGAAGCCATGTTTAGCGGCCTCTACGATTAGATCGTTTGTATCGGTTTCAAAAAAGCCACTTATTAGCATTTTACCACCTTTAGTAAGACATTTTGAATATACTGAAAAATGTTGAAATAGTATATTTTTATTGATGTTGGCAATTAACAAATCAAAGCACCTGCCCTCAATTAATTTATCATCTCCAAGGGCAACCTCAATCTTCGAACATTTGTTGAGTCCTACATTTTCAAGAGCGTTATTATAAGACCACTCGTCAATGTCTGGTGCAAAAATTGAATCGGCTCCAAGTTTCTCTGCCAATATTGCTAGTACCCCGGTTCCGGTTCCCATATCCAACACACTCTTCCCTTCAACATCAAGATCAAATAGTCGTTTAGAGATCAACCATGTTGTTTGATGATGTCCAGTTCCAAATGACATTTGTGGCTGAATTACAACCTCCATTTTCTGTTCAAAAGTTTGCGTATGAAAGGGAGCCTTAATCACCAATTTATCTTCAACTAAAACAGGGTCAAAGTTCTCTTCCCACTTAGCATTCCAATTCTGATCTGCAATGATTTTATGATCAACAGATGCCACGCCTTCTATAGTTTTAACGAAATTCAAATCAAGGGTATCAAAATGGTTTTCGCTGGTATAACTCTTCAGTCCCGTTTTGGTTTCAACGAAACTGTCAAATCCTTTTTGATCTAATAAGGCAATTAACACATCTCTCCCAGGGTGAATTTGAGAGAACTCAACATTCAATTCTACGTAATTCATTTAGAACGAATTAGATATCGCACAAAAATCTTCGGCATTAAGAGAAGCTCCCCCTATTAATCCGCCGTCAATATCAGCCTGAGCAAATAATTCCTTTGCATTATCAGGTTTACAACTTCCACCGTATAAAATAGAAACGTTGTTCCCTATCTTTTCACCGTAATTAGCAATTAATCTAGCACGAATAATTCCGTGTATTTCTTGAGCCTGTTCAGCAGTTGCTGTTTTACCTGTACCGATTGCCCAAATAGGTTCGTACGCAATCACAACTTTTTCAATTTCAGTTGCGGACAATGAAAACAGAGAATCTTCAATTTGCTTCATTACGAACTCACGATAGACGTTAGAATTTCTTACTTGTAATTGTTCTCCACAGCAAAATATTGGTGTAATATCATGATTAATTAAAGCCTTTACTTTCTTTGAAAGCAAGTCATAATTTTCATCAAAAACATCCCTTCTTTCAGAATGCCCTACAAGGCAGTAATTGATTTGTAAGCTTTTAAGCTGTGTTGGTGAAATTTCACCAGTAAACGCTCCAGAGTCAATAAAATATGAATTCTGTGCTCCCAACTTCAACCAATCATGGTCAGCCGTTAATTCAGCAAAAACTCCTAAATATGGTGCTGAAGGACAAATAATCACTTCAGTATCTTTATTGAATTTATCTTTATTCTGGATAAGGTCTTGCAATAGATTTTTGGCTTGGCCGTAATCTAAATTCATTTTCCAATTTCCAGCAACAATTTTTTTTCTCATTTCTTTTGGATATAATCCTCAAAGATAGAATCAAAATTTGGAATAGAGCGACTTGGCCATTTATCAACCACAGTTGCTTTATTAAGCAGCAATAATCCTGGATTTGACCTTACCAATATTTTAACTTCAGTACCATCAAAAGCAAGGAAAGTAGCGTCAAAATCATGTTTAGCTTTAAAGGTTGCTATTTCCTCATCAGATGCAGGTGAAATCACATAAAATGGAATATTGTTCTCTTTTGCTCCTGCTAATACATCCTTCAAATCTACCATGGCTGTTCCATTCACAGTTTCGATATCTCTAATTGTCATTAAAAAGACATACTCTTCACTTAAGATACTTGGTGTCATATCGATTACCCATGGTGAGCTTGGATCACTCAAGGTAACGAACGGATCTCCCGCGGTATACATAGAATCTGGATAATACAATGTGTCATAATCGATAGCTGCAATAGTATCTGGACCATACATTGATGTTACCACCATTTTCTCTTCGTAGTAAAAATCATAATCCGCAGCAATAATCGAATCTAAATACGGGATTTTACGTTCTTCTTCAGTCAACTTTTCATAATTAATACTCGCTAAGAAATCTGTTATTGAAGCATCTACACCAGGAGTGAGAATTGTTTCTTTACGGTCTGAGTATTTGTATTTTGAAGTGTCGCCATAAGTTTCATAATCTCCAAGAGCAAATTCCTCCATTTTTCCAGTTTCTAAATTTTCATAAATCAATACAAATTCAGACACCTGTGCAACACCGTTGCTCATTTGTTCAACTATGTTATTCCCTATAGCATAAGGTCGATAGTCTTTTACAGGCAAGTACATTGACGTATACAATGAAAATATAAAGGATATAAGAGTCACGAAGCTTGCCATTTTCCAAGCCTTGCCCATTTTTCCAATATTAATTCTACCAATTACGAAACTTCCTAGTAAAATGAATAGCGCAAAGAAAATTGGAAGCCACCATCCGAACACCCAAGAGAAGAAGATCACTACAACCATTGATGCCGGCACCATTGTCCAGTTTTCTTTTACAGTATTGATCTCAATTTTCCATTGATTTACAAAAATAATGAGCACGAAATAGAACAACACTATGTCTTTCCAGAATGACTCAAGTGGAGTTAATGAACGCCCAACAGACCCTCTCAAGGCATCTCCAAAACATCCACAATCAGTAACACAATCTCTGCTAAATTCTACTCCCATTTCCATGGCTAATTGTTGCTTAGCGTTACAGTCAGCTGTATACCAAGTCAACCAGGTAAAGAATATCATCATTCCTACTAATGCCCATGAAGCTAATTTGATTTTACCTCCAAGAATCAATGCCGCACCTAATACGATTTCAACCACACAAATAATGATGGATAATTCCAATACATACGGTTGAAAAAATTCAAAAAATCCGAAATCTGCGGAAAGTCCTGCCGGTGAAAAATACTCCTCTAACTTAAAGGCAAAACCCCAAGGATCATTCGCCTTAACGAGTCCTGATACAATAAACAATCCTCCTACAAATGCTCGAGCTACATAAGAAAATAAAAACAGTCCCTTTAGCATTACCATTCCAAAAATAGTTGCAACAATTAGCAAAGTACCTGTGATTTTTAAAACCAATGAACTGTCTCCCGTAGATTCATGAAAACCTTTCACTACAAGAACAACTCCTACTATATTGAGGATGATTCCGAATACGTTCAATAAAAGTGATCTTCCTTTAATATCTATCTTTTGATTTCTAAGACGCATGTCATTCATATCGTGGAATTTTAGGTTTGCAATTCGATTTAAAATCTACATTGCCTTTGGGTAATTTTAAATAAAAATAAAGTTTATTCTTTTAAGCTTATGTTCCTTTAACAGAATTCTAACAATCTATTTTTCGCTCATTAGAATCAATGCGAAAACTGCATAGTTCAACATATCCAAATAATTAGCATCAATCCCCTCCGAAATTAAGGTATTGCCATCATTATCTTCAATTTGTTTTGTCCTCAGAATCTTCATCATGATAAGATCGGTCAAGGAACTTACTCTCATATCTCTCCATGCTTCACCATAATCATGGTTTTTTTTCTGCATTAGTTCAAAAGCCTCTTTAGTTTTTTGATCGTATTTGGCTACAGCTTCAGCAATTGGAATTTCTTCCATTGTTGAAGCGCCAAGATCTAATTGAATAAGACCCATTACACAGTAATTCACAATCGCAATAAACTCTCCTTCAACATCTTCACCAACTTTGTTCACACCAGTTTCTTGAATGGTTCTGATTCGTTGAGCTTTAATAAAGATTTGATCTGTTAAAGAGGAAATTCTTAAAATGCGCCAAGCCGTTCCATAATCTTGTCCTTTTTTCTCGAATATTGAACGACAATTTGTGATTACTTTTTTATATTGCTCAGCTGTTTGACTCATTTCAAGTATTAATTTTATTGCGGTGAAAGATACATTAATTTACTCAAAATTTAGTCTGAATTTCAAAGGGAATTTACGAGAGTTTTCACATCCAATTGTCATGGGTATTTTGAACGTAACCCCTGATAGTTTTTTTGAAGGTAGTCGTCATCAACAAATTGATTCGTTGCACAATAAAGCAGGGCAAATGATTGAAGATGGGGCTACGATATTGGATATTGGAGGCTATTCCTCACGTCCAGGAGCCGCTGAAGTTTCAACTCAAGAGGAAATTGACAGGGTCATTCCAGCAATTAAAACCATTCAAGAAGCTTTTCCTGAATGTATTTTATCGATAGATACTTTTCGATCTGAAGTGGCTGAGTTGGCTGTAAAAGCAGGAGCATCTGTAATCAACGATATTTCTGGCGGAAAGCAAGATCCGAGAATATTCACGGTTGCTGCCACCTACAAAACACCTTATATCTTGATGCACATGCGTGGAACTCCTCAGACCATGCAAGAAAATACCGAATATGAAAATCTGACTATTGAAATCAACCAATTCTTCAGTCAACAAATGAATGCTGCAAAAAAGGCAGGAGTAATCGATATCATTCTTGATCCTGGGTTTGGATTCAGCAAAAATTTAGAACAGAATTACGAATTACTTGATCATTTAGAAAACTTGCATTTGCTAGAGAGACCGTTACTTGTAGGTCTTTCAAGAAAATCAATGATCTATAAAAAATTAAACATCAGCCCAGAAGAAAGTTTAAATGGCACCATAGCCTTGAACACTATTGCTTTGACCAAAGGCGCTTCTATTCTGAGAGTGCATGATGTAAAGGAGGCCATAGAACTCGTTCAGCTCATGCATCTTTAGGAATAACCGTTACTTTAAATAAGAGCGTAATTTGCTTTTTAGCATTTGAAACAACATTGACCTTTCTTTTTTGAAAGCCATACTTACCATTTGTATCAAAGGTTAGTTTTAATTGGGCCTCTTGCCCCGGTAAAACAGGTTGTTTAGGAAACGTTAGTTTGGTGCAAGAACAAGACACTTTATAATTAGATATGATTAGCGGTTCATCTCCTGAATTTTTAAACCTAAAAGTATGACTCAAGAGCACACCTTCTTTGGTATCCTCGAACTTATGGTTGGTAGGGTCTAAAAATGAGAATTCCGCACCATCCGTTAGGATGAATGCGGAATTCATTGCTATTATGATCGCAAAAAATAGCCTCATTAATTATTTTCAGGAGTAGTCGTAGTTTCGCCAGTTGGCTTCGCTTTGATTTGACCTTTAATTCTAATCACTTTGTTTGCTTCATTACTTGCATTTGAAGTAATTGTAACAGACTTGTTAATTGGTCCTACTCTATTGGTATCATATTTTACTTTGATGTTTGCTGACGCACCAGGAGCGATAGGCTCTTGTGGGCAAGAAGGCACAGTACATCCGCAAGAACCTTTACATCTTGAAAGAATCAATGGCTCTGTTCCTGTATTCGTTACAACAAATACACATTCTCCATTTGCTCCTTGCTCGATTGTTCCGTAATCGTGAACTTCTTTATCTAATTTAATCGTTGCTCCGCTTGCTCCAACTTCTTGTGCATTAGCGTTAAATCCGATTAGTGCTACTACTAGTAAACTTAGGGTAAAAATTGCTTTTCTCATTTTATTTGGTTTTGATCTTTATTCTAGTTAATTATTTTATTTAGTTGTTAGTTGGTCCTCCGCTATTGATTGGCGCAGATCCTGTAGGCTTAGCTTTCACGTTACCTTTAATTCTTACAACTTTTCTTGGCTCATTTCCGGCATTTGAAGTTATCGTTACCGATTTATTGATTGGCCCAACTCTTTTTGTATCGTATTTCACTGTGATTTCAGCAGAAGCACCTGGAGCGATAGGCTCTTGAGGGCAAGAAGGTACTGTACATCCACAAGATCCTTTACATAATGAAATGATCAATGGTTCAGTTCCCGTATTTGTTACTTTAAATACGCATGAACCGTTATCACCTTGAGTAATTGTTCCGTAATCATGTACTTCTTTATCTACTGATAAAACTGCCTTACTAGCTGGTTCAGGTTGTTCTACAGTAATGTTTCCTTGAGCAGTTGCAGTTGAAGCAGCTCCGAGGGTCAATAAAACGGTTGCAAGTATTAATGCTATCTTTTTCATTGTAATTTTTTTTCTTGTTAATCTTTTCAAATTGTTCAACACAATAACGGTACCAAATATATAAAAGGTTGTCTATAAAAGACCAACTTTAACAATTCATTAACAGAGGAAAAGTAGTTGATGTTATCAATTCACAAAGTAATTTTCGTTAAATTAAAGCTGCAAAACGTATTCTCCGCAAATAATTGACTCAATTGTTAATATGTTTTTTCACCATTCATAGAAATATTATATCCATTTATCTTATCTTTAGATGAAGCGGACGATTTTAAGAGAGAATGAAAAAAAGGCAGAGAGATATTCGTTAATTTAGCTAGTAATATAAATTTGATCAACAGCTTAAGTCATAGATGATATCAACCAGTGAAACGGCACTAAAAGAATCTTTAAAGAAGTATTTTGGCTTCAATGGTTTTAAGGGAGAACAAGAGGAAATCATCCAAAATGTTTTAGATGGGAATAACACATTTGTGATTATGCCTACGGGTGGTGGTAAATCTATGTGCTATCAATTGCCCGCATTAATTTCAGGCGGAACAGCCATAATCGTATCTCCATTAATTGCATTAATGAAAAACCAGGTGGATGCTATACGTCATGTAAGTGAATCAGATGATATTGCCCATTTTTTAAATTCTAGTTTGACAAAAACGGAAATTAAAAAAGTTAAAGAGGATATCACGGCTGGTAAAACCAAATTACTTTACGTAGCTCCAGAATCCTTAACAAAACAAGAAAATATTGATTTCTTGACAGGTGTGGAGATTTCATTTTTTGCAATTGACGAGGCACACTGTATTTCAGAGTGGGGACATGATTTCAGACCAGAATACAGAAGATTACGGGAGATATTTGAAAAGATTTCAAACGTTCCTATTATAGCCTTAACGGCTACG
>JAUHXX010000061.1 GCA_030426825.1 Bacteroidia bacterium
GTTGTGATCAATGTGTTACCAAACCCAGTTCCAACTTTTACGGTGGACAATCCAAACGGATGTTCTCCTTTAACAACAGGGTTAGTGAATCCAACACCAGGAAACTTTACAACAAACAACTGTGTATGGACATTTAGTAACGGGGATACGTTTATCGGTTGCACAGGTGCAACAGGAACCTTTGTAGCACCTGGGTGCTATGATGTAACTGTAGAGGTTACTTCTGATGAGGGTTGTTACGGTTCTTCAACCGTATCTTCAGTAATCTGTGTAGAAGAAGATCCGATTCCTGGTTTCTACTGGCAACCAGCTCAGCCTTCATTGGTTGATCCTACTGTTACAATCTTTGATATTTCTCAAGGTGGATCGTCATATTCATATACACTTGGAGGTCAAGGAACTTCAACTGAACAAAACCCTACACACACCTTTACAGGAATTGAGCAAGAAACGGACGTGACCGTTTGTCAAACTGTTACTTCTGATGCTGGGTGTTCAGCAACTGTTTGTGAGGATATCACGATCTATGAAGAGATTATTTTCTATGTTCCGAATATCTTTACCCCAGACGGTGACTTATTCAACGAAACGTTCTCTCCAGTCTTTACTTCCGGAATCGATATTTATGATTTCCATATGATTGTCTTTAACAGATGGGGAGAAATTGTATTTGAATCTTACAATAAAGATGCGGGATGGGATGGACATTACGGTGACGGAGGCCTTGTGAAAGACGGCACGTATATTTGGCAAGTTGATTTCGGAGATAAAATATCAGATGAAAGGCACAGCCATAGGGGCCACGTAACGGTGCTTAAATAATTCAAAAGCCATTCGATTCAATTCGGATGGCTTTTTACTTAATAGGGGCCTACAATCGAATAATAAAAGAGTGATAGAATGGTGAGCATTTCTTTTCATTCAACTTCAAGCATCCTTAATTTGAAGGGTGAAATATTTAATTTTCTCCTGTTGTTTTTTGTTCTCTTGTTCTCAGGAGGATCCATTTGTACTTGGATTCAGGATGAGGTCAAATGTGACAACAGCTCAGAAGTTCTGTACAAAAGCTGAGTTGATAGATTTGCTGCCAGAGGGATTTCAGTTACTTGATTTTGATTTTGGCGACTTGGATGGTGATGGAGATAAAGATTGTCTGGCTGCCTATCGATTAATTGATGAAGATGAATATTCATCAGAATTGGCGTTGAGACCAGTAATAGTTTATTTAAGAGGAGCAGGGGAGCAGCTGATTGAATTTTCGCGAAATGATAATGCTTTGTATTGTTATGATTGCGGAGGATGTATCGGGGATCCTTTTATAGGTATTTCTATTGAGAACTGCGAATTCCAGATAAGCCATTTGAATGGATGTTGGTTTCGAACATCTCTTCAAACAACTTTTGCCTATGACTCGTTAATTTCTCAGTTTGTATTAATTGAACATAAAACTGTATCGGGCAACGTCATAAGTGAAGATGATAGTCCTATCCATCTTAAAGAAGAAGTAATTCGATATAACAGAAAAATTACTTTTGAATCTTATGATATCAACGTGGAGATGAATAGATAAAAAAAGCCGCTATCGAAATCAATAGCGGCTCTTAAAAATAGTTCGAAAATTTAATTTTGATGGCTTTTTAGCACATCTATTACTTTTGTTAGGCCATACTCGGTTCCTTGATAATTTACTTTGTTAAATCCACTAACCAGCATCATTTTGTGAACGTATTCCGCTTGGTTTTGATGATTCACGGTATAAACAATGTCGTAATGACCTTCACTAATTAAGTTTACTGTCATAGTTACTCTATCTGAAATATTAGCCACTTTAGTTTCAATTTCTGCTAATTCAGCGCTGGAAGCGTCTAACTTAAAATTAACTACATAACCCGTTTCCGTTTGAGTATAATCTTCTGGAGTATCACTTAGGATAATAATTGGGTCAGCAAAAGAAAGAGTAGATACAAACAACAGCACTAGAGTGCTCAAGAGTATCGCTATTTTGTTGAATTTCATAGAATTGTATTTAACAAAAGGATTTGTCTATTTAAAAAGACGCTTGATGACTTTGTTTGGTTGCTTAATTTATAGAATTTAAAAAGTCCAATACTGCTTTCCAATATTCTTCTCCACCATCTTGATTTAACCATAAAGCCCTTGAACCGTGATGACCATTTCCTTCTGGTTTAAAATGTACTTGATTTTCACCAAAGTTGACTTTAGATAAAATCACTTCAGTTTCAGGAGTTTCGGCTTTAGAACAAGTAATGAAAAATGGTTTAGAATAGTTCACGATAGAGTCAGTCAAACTTCCGATTTCTGGAAAGTAATCTCCCGGACTAAAAGACACGGTGGCTTTTACATTTTCGTTGGACATCCCTTCCCATAATGTTAGGGTAGATGAATAAGAACTTCCCCATAATATTACTTTCTGGTTATACTTGTCAGCACTATAATTTACAGCCGCAGTGATATCCTGAATGGCATCCAAGTAATCTACTCCTTTGCCTAATTCTTTTGCAGAAAGATTGGTTTCATTTTGTTGAGAAGCAATTGGTCCTCCAGAGCGCTGGTCTATCGCAATGCAATTAAAACCATTTTCATTAAGCTTCTCAGCAATTCCATCATATTCAAATTTGTTAAATCTAGCTTGATGACATAAGACTATTATTGGAGATTCATCATCAATCTTATATTCATTAGCGTGAATGATAACCCCATCTGGAGCCTCAAAGGTGATTTTATCATATGGTAAATCATCCTCAATGATTATTATTGAATCCTTTTCAATGGTGATTTCTTTATCTCCGTTTGAAGTTGATTCACCACATGCGAATATTAATAAGATAAAAGGGATTGCTAAAACGGTTTTTTTCATGATTTAAATTTTTGGAAAGGTAAACAATCGTTTCACTAAAAAACTGCAGGTCATACAGTTATAAAACCATTTATCCAAAAGTTATTGCAGCAATGGCCATTAATGAAATCAGGATGCCAAACCAGTTTCTACTGCTTAATTTTTCTTTGAAGATGATGTAGCCAGACAAAGCTGAAAGTACAATTACCCCCATGTTTAAAATCGGGTAGATTTGAGAGCTTTCCATTATTCCGCTTTCTAATGATCGGAAAAAATAAAAAACCGTAAGGAAGTTAGGGATTCCTAGGCCGATTCCCCACCAGATATTTTTAAGTTGAAATTTACTTTTCTTTCCAGTGAATTTCGGTATAACCATCAGAATTCCCATTAGAAAGGCTGCGAAGAACATTGACGAAATAAAGATTTGTGCTTCATGCCCTTCTACATAAAATTGTTGAGCAAAATTGAATATACAATCTGCTAATCCCTGTCCAGCAAAAATGACAATGATTAGCCATAGATATTTTTTATCAAAATTGAGTTTTTTTCCTGAGGTTGAGGTGAAGTACACGCCTAGTATGGCCAACATTATTCCTGTGATTTTCAAGATTGAAACGGTATCACCAAAAACAATGAAGGCAAATATTACAGGTATCACAACTGACATTTTATTAGCGACAGTTGAAATTGCAATACCTACTTTTTGTGCACCTGTTGCGAGTAGGTTAAATACCACAATGAATAAAACCCCAATTAATATCGCAAAAGGAAGCCATGATGCGGTCAGTACATGGTTGACAGGGTTTTCAATCCCAGAAGTTAAAAAACCAAGACCTCCTGCAACTAAGTAATTGATGATGATGGCCTGTAAATTATCGACATTAAATCGCTCAAATAATTTGAACAATATCAAAATGACATTAAAAAAAAGTATGCCGAGTAATAAATCAATCATTGTAATAGTAGATAATGGTGTCTGTTTGCGATTTTTGGGTTTTGGTAGGATTTATTCTTAGCAGTGGAGCTTTAATTCCTGTTTGAAATATTTTTGATCCAGTAATAACTCGAGCTTCATCCCATAAACCACATTCAATAAAAGTGTTCAGTGTTGATGCTCCACCTTCAATAATTACGGATTGAATGGATTTGTTATATAAGAAATTTAAAATATTTTCAGCAGTTGATGTGTCCAAACCGGTTAATTTAAATGTTGCCGGCGGTTGATTTCCAATCTGATATTTTTCAAGATCTATTGAGTTATTCGTATCAAGAACAAATCGAATGGGGGAGTTGCCCTCAATTTCCCTAACCGTCAGTGAAGGGTTGTCTGTTAAAACTGTGTTCTTACCAACTAAGATTCCTGCTTCTTCATGTCTCCATTTATGAACCACTTGCTTGGTTTCAGGTCCAGAAATCCAAGCAATTCCCTTTTTCCCATTGCTTCGATCAATGTCAATAAATCCATCAGAACTTTGTGCCCATTTTAAAATAACATAAGGTCTCTTTTTATTGTGAAAAGTAAAAAATCGCTTATTGAGTTCTTTCGCTTGGTCTTCCAGAACCCCAACTTCTACTTTGCAGCCCTTTGCTTCTAATTTTTCTACTCCTTTTCCAGCAACTTCGTCAAAAGTATCTATACATCCAATCACAACTTTTGGAATGTTATGTTTAATAATGAGGTCTGAACAGGGAGGTGTTTTTCCAAAATGTGCACAGGGTTCAAGATTAACGTAAATCGTTGATTCAGTCAGCAGGCTTTTATGTTTAACTGAATTAATTGCGTTCACTTCTGCATGCGCTTCACCATATTTTTCGTGATATCCTTCACCTATGATTTTGTCTTGATGTACAATCACAGAGCCAACTAGAGGATTAGGAGCTGTATTGCCAAGTCCTAATAAGGCCAAATCAAAACAGCGCTGCATGTAGGTTTCGTGTTTCACGGTTCAAATTTAAGACTTATTGCGCGGGTGGAACGAAATTATTGCTTCTTTGAGCATATCATTACTCAAGTGCGTATAGATTTCGGTCGTGCTAATGGATTCGTGTCCTAGCATTTCTTGAATTGCCCTCAGATTTGCCCCGCCTTCAACCATATGTGTTGCAAAAGAATGTCGAAAAGTGTGAGGACTAATAACTTTGGTTAGACCAATTTCTTCAGCAAGGTTTTTAATAATAGTGAAAATCATTACCCTTGTTAATTGTGCGCCTCTTCTGTTTAGAAATAGAAAGTCTTCATGCCCGGGTTTTATTTCTTGATGCACCCTTACCAAATTCTGGTAAATTTCAATTTCTTTTTCAACTGAAGGACTAATGGGGACCAATCTTTCCTTATTTCCTTTCCCAATTACCCTTATAAAACCTTCGTCAACGTAAATGTTGGTGATTTTTAAATTGACCAATTCAGAAACTCTTAATCCACAACTGTATAAGGTTTCTATGATGGCACGATTTCGGTGACCTTCTTGCTTAGACATGTCTATAGCTGATTTGAGATGATCAATTTCTTCTATCGATAAAACTTCGGGTAATTTCTTACCTATTTTCGGTAGTTCAATTAGTTCTGATGGGTCTTGCAAAATTTCATCCTCCAACACTAAAAAGTAGAAAAAATTTCGAATACCTGAGATAATTCTTGCCTGCGATCGTGCTGATATTCCCAACTCATTTATCCAACCAATAAAACTCTGTAAATCCGTCAGGTCAATTTCTGTCGGCTTTTTGTCAGAATTTAACATTTCCAAATATTGGGTCAGTTTATCAAAATCACGCAAGTATGCTTCAATACTATTTGCTGATAATGATTTTTCAATTTTCAAATAACTTTGATAATCCTTCCTATATTTATCCCAAGATGAGTGCAAAGCGAATTTTAATAATTAATGGTCCGAATTTAAATTTACTCGGAAAAAGGGAGCCTTCAACTTACGGAAATGAAAGTTTTGAAAATTATTTTGTGAAGCTGAAACAGAAGTATCCGCAGATTCAGCTTGAATATTTTCAATCTAATATTGAAGGTGAATTGATCAATCAATTGCAAATGCAAGATTATAGCGGATTTGTTTTAAACGCAGGGGGATATACGCATACTTCAGTTGCAATTAGGGATGCAATTAGTGCTCAAAATGAGGATGTAGTAGAGGTGCATATTTCTAATGTGTCAAAACGTGAAGTTTTTCGTCATGACTCTTTGATTTCGCCCGTCTGTGCTGGTTGTATTTTTGGTTTTGGATTAAAATCTTATGATTTGGCCATTCAATATTTTATTGATTAGCAAATATTTTTTTATCTGCTACGAAGGTTCCGAAGGGCAGTAATGAAGCTATCATTGCCCAGAAAATCACACCAATTTTCCATTTTAATTGCCAGGCTACGATTAACACAAAAAGGACATAAAGTGTGAAAAGCAGCCCATGAGCTAGTCCAGTTGGGTAGATGTATTCAGGCATGTTTGCAGCGTATTTCAGCGGCATGGCAATTCCCAATAGTAATATGTAAGAAATACCTTCAAGCAATCCAATTATTCTGAGTAAACCAAGATTTGTTTTAGACATGATAAGGGTTTTCCAGAAAGATAAGAATTATTCTAATTGGATTCTTGTGTATTTCTAGCTTTGTCTAGAAGATCATTGAGTGTTTTAACTTCTTTTGCTGACAGATGTCCCAAGGTATCTTGAACTTTATAGTCCATATCGTCTATTTTAGATAAGACTTCTAATCCTTTTTTTGAAATTCCTACATCTTTTTGTCTTCGGTCATCACAGTTTTCCTTGCGAAGGATCAACTGCTTCTTCACTAATCGATCAATAATTCGACTTACGTCAGAATTTCGTTCAATCATTCTATCTTTTATAAGTCCGATTGATACACTTTTATTCCCTTGTCCTCTTAGAATCCGCAGCACATTGTATTGAGTTGAGGTCAGTCCATGCGCCTTTAGTTCGCATTGTATTTGCTCCATTATTCTACTACTCGTCAAATGAATATTGACAATTAACTTGTGGTAGTCATCCTTGAATTTAGATTTTAGCTCGTCTTCAATTTTCATATTTACTGCATATGAATGCTAAAAATAATTTAAAAAAATGAGAATTTAGATTGAATCAATCTAAATTAAGAAGTCTTTAAAAGGTCAATCAATTTAGGATTTCTCACAAATGCCGCTAACCAAATAAGCATGAGCACAATAGTTTGTAACATGAAAGATTCGCCATGAGTCATGTGAATAATGATCGCTCCACCCATATGAGAACAAAGTAATAATACACCCAATATATTGGTTCGTGGAATAATGAAAAGAATAGTTGCGATCAATTCTCCTATCGCAATAATGATCCTCCAATCAGCTAGTCCCCAATTCGCCATATTGGCCTGCATTTCAGGGTTGGTTAATTTTCCGAAAACGCTGAATAGTAATAATGCTGAGAGTAGAGAAGTAATTGTCCAGCCGAAAATTAGTCTTGTTTTTGACATAAATATAAAATTAAATGCCAAATATAAGTTTAAACATTAAGTGTTGCAACTTATTAATTGTGAATTAGCATTCTAAAGTTCTTCTGCAGTTTTAAGAACTTTAATTTTTAAAGCTTCTTTGTACTCACAAAGTCGTTGATAAACCTCTTGATTTTGCGCTCCAATTATACTGGCTGCAAGAATTCCGGCGTTTTTCGCTCCGTTCAATGCCACAGTGGCAACAGGTATTCCTCCGGGCATTTGTAAAATTGATAAAATAGAATCCCAGCCGTCAATGGAGTTGCTAGATTTTATAGGTACTCCAATTACTGGAAGTGCAGTAAGAGATGCAGTCATTCCAGGCAAATGTGCCGCTCCTCCAGCACCTGCAATTATGGCTTTAATTCCTCTAGATTGTGCGTTTTGAGCGTAGTCGAACATTCTTTCTGGCGTTCTATGCGCAGATACTACAGTGATCTCGTAGCTAATTTGCAACTCGTCAAGTATGTCGGCTGCTTCTTGCATGATAGGGAGATCTGATTTGCTTCCCATTATAATTCCTATATCTGCCATCTCTAGATTTTTTTCAAATTTATCGTTTATTTCTGATACTTTAATTTTTTTGAAAATCGGATTGATATTTTTTCAATCGAAAAATACATTAAAAAGGCTACGATCCAGCTAATTAATATTGCGCAAATCATCATTAATAATGGATAAGAAGTACCAATTTCGGCTTGATTACAAAAATATAAAAACCATCCTCCTGATAGGCCGTGAACCAAGTAGTATGAGTAAGACAGCTTGCCTGTAAAATTCAAAAATTTAAATGTTGACGGTAGAAATAGAATCAGTGCAACTCCAATCATTGCTGCTATTACATCTTGCCACATATACCAAATAATTAGTGATGCAAAGGCAAATACTAAGGGAAGTAACCATTCGAGCTTTGGTTTGTTTTCAAGTATGAAGAATGCTGCCATTCCACAAATGAAATAGGGTGAATTGACTAAAAAAGTATCATGGTTTTTGGTGAGAATTCCTAAAGTGAGAAGAGTGATACAAATTATTGAAGGAAGAAGTTTTGACTTCAATAAAATTGGGAAAATTAGCCCGATAAATAAATAAAAATGAACCTCAACTTCAAGCGTGGCGAAAATGGGATTAATCCAATCGTAATGATCAAATAAATCCGCTAAAAAAAGTGCATTAATTATGATTTGTTTCACATTAATGTCGTGCGAACACCCCCATAAGAATGCGCATAAAGCAATCCCGATAAGCTGAATCAAAACAATGGTTGCAAAATATGGCGGGAGCAATCGAACAAATCGTTTAGCTAAATAGGTGAAGTAATGTTTGATTTTATATCCAGAATGATAGAGAGAATAGGGGATAATAAACCCAGAAATAATATAGAATATCTCAACACCTTGTGCGCCATATGCGAAATTAGTGCTGGTTGAATCGGACCACGAATAGTAAGCTGAGAAATGATAGACAGAAACACTCAGGGCTGCGAGGGCTCTAAGTGATTCAATGTGGTTCAAATGTCGTCTATTTTCCAATGACTTTAATAGTGTTTTTCAGATTTCTAGCTACTTCTTTCGCTTTATTTAAATCTTGATTAATTACAGTGATATGACCCATTTTTCGAAACGACTTTGTTGTGGTTTTTCCATAAAGGTGAAAATTAACACCAGACAGCTTTAAACCATCCTGCATGTTTATATAGGTCGCAATGCCTTCTGAGTCTTTTTCTCCCAATAAATTTATCATAACACCGGGCGTGACAATTTTAGTATCGCCAAGTGGGAAATTTAAAACTGACCTCAAATGTTGTTCAAATTGTGATGTGACATTACATTCAATTGTGTGGTGTCCACTATTATGAGGTCTAGGTGCAATTTCGTTTACTAGTAATTCATCTTCTTCGGTTAAAAATAATTCTACCGCTAGCAATCCAATCATATCTAGCTTCTCTATAATTGAACATGCAATTTTCTTTGCTTTTTCTTCTATAATTGGAGGGACATCTGCAGGGCTAAATAAAAACTCAACCAAATTTGCTTCTGGATTAAACTCTTGCTCAACTGTAGGGTAAACAGCTGTTTCACCCTTTTCATTTCTGGCAACAATGACCGAAATTTCTTTCTTAAAGGGAATCAAGTCTTCTATCAAAACAGAGCCAGAAAAGCCCTTGGTTAAATCATCTTTAGATCTAATTATTTGAACTCCTTTGCCGTCATATCCACCCGTCCTCATTTTTTGGATGTACGGAAAATCCAGAGGGGCGTTCTCGCCTTTGTCTCCTATTTCAACAATAGCAAAATCTGCTGTTGGGATTCCATTTTTTTTGTAAAATTCCTTTTGAAGTCCTTTGTCCTGAATGAGTTCAATAATACTCGGCTGAGGAAAAATTTTCACCCCTTTTTTCTCAAGCTCATGAAGGGCTTTCGTATTTACATTCTCAATTTCTATGCTCAAGTAGTCAAGGTTTTTACCAAATGATATTACGTCTTCATAGTTAGTAATATCTCCTGCTTTAAAATTTGGAGTTAATCCCTCGCATGGTGCTCCTTTTTTATCAAGAATATGAAGAGAGATATTGTAATTAATAGCTTCTTGAATAATCATTCTGCCTAATTGGCCTCCGCCTAAAATTCCAATCTTTTTGTTCAAATCTATGTTCATGATGGATACAAAGTTAATTTAATTTTTAGCTTAAATTTCTTTCAAATAATGAATCTGAAATAAATGAATGTGAACTAAAAACGTTATAAATATAACACGTTGTTGAACTTTTGCAGCTTGTTAACTATTTGTTTTTCAGTCGTTTGTGAAGTTAGGTTTTTATACTTAATGAGGCAATTTTAAGATTGTAGTTCATCCAAGTAAATGAATCTTGGATATCCTTATAAATTAGGCTATATTTGGAGAGATTCTCAAAATCAATGAAATGATAAAATTATTGTCTTTTATTTTTGTGATGGGTATCGGAATTTTTTCCGGTTTGTCACAGAATCTCACAATAAGCGCTACGTTACAAGCGCCAACGAGTGGTTGTAATTTGTCGGGGAATGAAACAATTACTGTGTTATTAGTTAATGCAGGTCCTGGAACCCACTTCGGTAATGTGGATATGACCTATGAGTTAAATGGTGGCCCTCCGGTAACCTATGTGGCGCCAATTGCAACCTTAGGGCCTTCAGCTGTTTATATTTACACCTTCCCTGTTACTGACGATTTTTCAGCTTGTCAACAACATAATTTAAGGGTTTATTGTTATGCTCCTGGCGATCCAAATAATGCAAATGATACCTTAGATTTTATAGTTGAATCCGATTGTGCACCAATTCCAGGTACGCTTTCTGGTCCAGCTGGTGATGTGGTTTGTATTGGGATGAATTCTGGAAATATTCAGCTTTCAGGTTATACTGGGAATATTCAAGAATGGGGTGAGTCAACAGATAACGGGGCAACTTGGTCTTATACGAGTAGTACCGCCGATACTTTTCCATACTTAAATGTGAATACTCAAACACAGTATGAAGTGGTGATTGGTTCACTGTTTGGTTATTGTCCATCAGATACGTCTTGGGTTTATACCCTTTCGATTGATCAGTTGTCCAACGCAGGTACATTACCAGCTGATTTTGATATTTGTGATAATGGTAATGGAGGATGGATTCAGTCAACTGGGTATACCGGGAACCCTGTTGATTGGTTGCAATCTTCGGATAACGGAAATACGTTTATAGCTCAGGGTGTTGGTGCAGATTCTATTCCTTATTTGAATTTATCTGATACTATTCAATATCAATTCATTGTGCAGAACGGGGTGTGTCCGGCAGATACTTCAAACGCTGTGACTTTAACATTAATTCCTGGATCCTATGGAGGTACGATTGTTGGACCGTCTGTTGTATGTAATGAGTTAAACGACTCTTCTCTTTATGTAACTGGTTTTAATGGAACGGTTCTCACTTGGTGGTATTCCTTAGATAGTGGGGTGACTTGGTTGCCTACAATAGGGGGGGTAGATTCAACTTATGCCTTTTCTAACTTAAATGCCGGAACAATTTATTTTTCTGCAGAGGTACAACTTGGCACTTGCCCTTCTGATTGGTCTGCTCCGCATGTTTTAGATGTTTTACCGTTAAATATCACAGCTGGCCCAGATACTACAATAACAGAAGGGGAGTCGATTCTGTTGAATGCTACTGGAGGAACTTCTTTCTTTTGGTGGCCTGACGAAAACATTGATGACGTTAATTCTCAAACCCCAACAGTGAGTCCAATAACCAATACAACTTATTATGTTCAGGTAACAGATATTAATGGGTGTATTGATACAACTACGGCTATCATTACTGTACTGCCTGATTTAACTGATTTGATCATTCCTAATTTGTTCACACCTAATGGTGATGGTTTCAATGATTTATGGTTTGTTGAAAATATAGATGCTTATACTGCTAATGAGGTTACAGTATTTAATATATATGGTCAGGTGGTTTATGAAGCTTCTCCATACATTAATGACTGGGATGGTTCATATTCTGGAAACATATTGCCGGATGGTACGTATTTCTATATCATTCGATTGAATGACCCTTTATTTCCTGATCCAATTCAGGGAGCATTAACTTTAACTGGGAATGACTAAATTAAATATACTTTTTATCTCATTGTTTCTTGCAGGGAGCGTCTGGTCTCAGCAGATTCCTATGTATAATCAATATCATTTATCTCCACGAATTTATAACCCTTCTTATGTTGGATTTGAAAAAGGAGTGGATATTTCACTCATTCGAAACCAAAAATGGGGGAATTATGGTGAGGGATTTAATGCTAATAATTTAGCCGTTGGTTTTTTATTAAAAGATAAGCATGGTTTAGGAATTAATCTGTACAACGATTTTGTAGGGATTACGAGTAAATTGAAAGCACATTTACTCTACTCTTACAGAGTAAGATTAGGGGAGAAAGCTTATTTGGCCGCTGGTGCAGGTTTAGGGGTGGTTGATAATCGTTTGGATTTTTCAAATGCCATTGTTTCAGATGTAACCGATCCAATTTTAACAAATACAGGGAAAGCCAGGCGAACAATGTTTGACTTAAATGTTGGGCTTAATTTTTATTATTCTGGGTTGAAATTTGGAGTTGCAGTACCTCAAGTGCTCGGGTCAAAATTGAGTTATGGTGATGATGCAGGTTCCCATTTCAAATTAGAAAGACAATTTTTAGGGAATTTGGGGTACGAATGGAGGCTTAATGATGAGAAAGGAATAGTGTTGAGACCTGAAGCCTTAGTTAATTTTACAATTAATGCCCCGATTCAATATAATGGAGGTGTTTACTTTGAAATGGAAAAATACTTTTGGATTGGTGGGATGTATAAAAGTGATTACGCTGTTGGAATCAATGTTGGTGTGAATGCCATTAAGAATTTAAAAATAGGCTTAGCATATGATTTTCAAATTGGTTCAATTGCAACCTTTAATAACGCCCCTAACGCGGAGATTATGCTAAGGTATACGGTTCCTCCAAGAATCGAAGAAGTGAAAGATGATGGAATGCTAGATAGTTTAATGGCAGACAATCAAAGACAATTAGATAGTCTTAAAAAAGTCATTGACGTAAAAGAGGAGGATATCGCTGATTTAGAAAGTACCAATCAGATTCTTGAAGATTCATTGGCAAAATGGCCAAAGGACGAAATGATTGAAAAAGTAGAAAATAATGAAGATGTAAAATCGAACTCAGGAGATCATTTCATTGAATTGAATAATAATGACACGCCTAATGGCTATTACGTTATTGGGGGAGCTTTTGCTGAGAAGAAAAACGCAGATGCTTTGGTTAGGAAAATCAAATCTAAATTTCCAAGTGCTAGAATTATTAAGAATAAGCGTAATGATTTGTATTATGTTATGCTTTATTATTCAACTAAAAAAGGGGAAGGTTTGGCATATGCTTCTTATAAAGCGAATCAACTGCCAGACGAGGAGACATGGATATTATATTATAACAGGCAATAATAAACCTATCCAACTTGTTGCCAGAAAAATAGCCCAGTCTGAAATCAACTAAAAAAATAATTCAACAAAATGACAACCCTTAGGCAAGCATAACGTCTAATGATTAAACCTATAAGAATATGAAACGATTTTTGGTACTTTTTTTATCCATTGCTATTTCATCTGTATCCATAGCACAGTCTAATGATTGGGAGTTATATAAAACAATAGATGGAGTTGAAATTTATACGAAATTAGAAGATT
>JAUHXX010000062.1 GCA_030426825.1 Bacteroidia bacterium
TTTGTTGAACTTTACGCGTAAACGATCAGATTTACATGAAGCGCAGTTGAACACAAAATTGCTGAGCCCATTTGGAATAAGAAAGGAATATAGCCTTACGGAGTTAACAAAGTTTTTGGGCTTTTCTAAAATCCCTGCATTGCCAAAAACATTGGCTAACTTGATTGATCCTGCAATAAAGAATGTGATAATGCATCCTAAATCTCAAGGCAGTGCAGTAGAATGGGGAGTGACTAATTTTATGGAATTAGCCACCTCGTTAGATTCCAACAATTACAAGATTTTTATCACTGGAACCGAAAAAGAGGCCGAATTTTTTAGGTCACAAATCCCAAATCAAGAGAACATTATTGATTTGTCTGGTCAAATGACATTAGATGAATTAATCGCTTTTATAGCAGCTTGTGATTGTTTAGTTGCCGCAAGTACTGGTCCACTTCACATAGCAGGTGTTACCGGAATTCATGCAATCGGACTATTTCAAGAGAAAAGACCAATACATTCAGGTCGCTGGCAACCACTTGGTAATCAAGTGTCTATCATTACATCTGAAAAAATTTCGGAAGAGACCCAACCTTTAAAAATAGATGTCCGTTTAGTTAAGAAAGCAATTGAATCTGTTGATTAGAGATTGCTTTAAAAAGCAATGAGCCATCCACCTAAGGCGGATAGCTCATCAACTTTTGAAATGAAAAAAACTACTTACTCTGTTTTAAATATACGGAGTATTCTCTGTTAAAGCAAATTTTTAGTAGAGATTCTTACTTAAATGGCTCTCTCGTTGAGCCATTTGTGTTTAAAGCTATTTTACCACATCCATATTGTTAAATTTTAATTGAATGATGTTCGTTATTTAAAAAAAAGATAATGTCGTTTAAAAGGGTCAAAGTTGATTGTGATAGAGCAATTAGCGTACAGTTTTTCACCTTTGGCATTGAATTTGATTTATTCGGATTATAAACCATAAAACAATTAATTATGCAAAAGTTAGTTTTCGCCATTTTGGCTTTCGGCTTTGCAGGCATAGCAAACGCAGACCCGATCAAAACGACATCAAATGATGCAGCTTATACGGTAGATGCAGACGGATTTATTAATTTAAATCAAAAAGCGTTTAAACCAGGAGAAAAACTGGTATACAGACTTTCATATGGCGTTTGGGATGCTGGTGAAGCAACCTTGAGTGTTTTAAATACGAAGAAAACGGTAAAAGGAAGAGAGCTTATTAGAGTTAGAGGAGTAGGAAAAACGATTTCAGCTTTTGAATGGTTCTATAAAGTAAATGATGTTTATGAATCTTATATGGACGCTAAAGCAATGATTCCATGGGTGTTCAAAAGACGTGTTGACGAAGGGGGATTCAAAATCAATCAAGACTATACTTTCTATCAGCACAAGAATAAAGTAGAAAATGAAAAGGGAAAAACCTTTGACGTACCGAACATGGTGCAGGATATGATTTCTTCATTTTATTACGCGAGAACAATAGATTACGACAATGCGAAAAAGGGAGATACGTTTTCAGTAGATATCTTTTTGGATGATGAAATCTTCCCGACCAAAATCAAGTATTTAGGTAAAGAGGTAATTCGTACGAGAAAAGGAAAATTTAGATGTCACAAATTTGAGCCAGTAGTTGAGCAAGGACGAGTATTCAAAGATGATGATGCCTTAACGGTCTGGATTACAGCTGATGGCAATAAAATTCCAATCATGGCCAAAGCAAAGATTCAAATGGGATCTGTAAAAATGCACTTAGTAAGATGGGAAAACCTAGCCAATCCTATGGCTAGTGTTCAATAAAAATAGGCTAAGCCTTAACAAGTATGGTTTAGTAGTTTCCTCAGCTTTAATTGAGGGATTAATCCTGACCCGATCTCTGATCGCGTCAGGATTTTATTTTTACGCTTACTCTATCAAGAATCGAATGCCCACAGGTTGATTTGATTGCCCTGCGGTTTTCAGCAAATACAATCCGCCAGTAGGTACAAATTGGTCTAAATAGATTTCATTTAAATCAGATTCAAATGCAGTAACTAAAGCTCCGCGAGTATCATAAACTTCAAAAGTCTTCAACTCGTTATTCAACAAAATTGGTCTTCCATTTTCATAGAAGATGCGTAAGGCATTTTCTTCTTCAATAGATGCCGTGCTGTTCATATATTGTAAAGCTTTCAAGGCGTTAACGCGCCCATATCCCATTTCATCTGACCACCAACCAAAATCCATAGCCTGGTCATAAAGATATCCCCCCACTTGCTCTGCTGTTTTTGAAAGTATTTCTCTCGCTTCAAGCTCTGTTAGCGTAGAATCTTCTGATAAGATTAAAGCCATCACTCCAGCTGCATTAGGGCAAGCCGCAGAGGTTCCGTTAAATTCTGTATAGTCATTGTCACTGAATCCATTATATCCTAATGCACCTGTCATATCTGTTGCCAGTACTTTAACTCCTGGTGCGGTAACATCTAATGCTGTTCCGTGGTTTGATCCCCACCAATTTTCTGGCGAACAGTCGGTAGGCGTTTTTAATTCGTCACACATGGTAGACGCTCCTACTGATATCGTTTGCGGATGTGAAGCAGGCCAAATTGAAAATGGATCTCCTTCATTTCCTGAAGAAAACAGCATAGGCACTCCTTTACCATATCTACCCGCAGCAATTTTTTGTGAGATGACTGAATTTCCCATACTGGTATCAATTCCCAAAGTGGCAATATCAGAGTCGCGTAATCCCCAAGAATTACTTAAAATATCTGCTTTGGCAGTATCCACAGCCCAAATGATGCCATCCGTTCCAGCAGAAGAAGTGGTGAATGGTTGTACCCCAGCACCAATGTTGACGTAATAGAATATCTTGATGGGTATCACCTTGCAATCATAAGCCACTCCGGCAATTCCAACAGCATTGTCGCCTCTTGCCGCAATTATTCCTGCAGTACAAGTACCGTGCCCGTCATTCGAATAATTAGTATTCGGATATCCTTTTGACCCTCCACCGGTTCCGTCAAAACCGGGCAATAAATTACCAACCAAATCAACGTGATTGGTGTCGGTACCAGAATCTAATACGGCAACTTTGATATAATTTTCGCCTGTATTCATGCCCCAAGCTGCAGTCACTTCCATATCCGCGCCAATCGTTCCATTGTACTGCGTAGCTGAACCGTCATTGTCGAGTGCCCATTGATTACCTAAAAATGGATCATTAGTTGTGGCGCGTAAGGTATACAGCATATTTTGGCAAACAAAGTCAAACTCTCCAGATGCTTTTAAATCTAGAATTAAAGAATTGATTGATCCTTGAAATGTTTTATCGTAAGTTACTTTCCAAGTGTTTGCTGAACCCGAATAAGGAGTGATGACATTAAATTGATACTGACGAATAAAATCCTTGGCGTTTTCATCCAACCAATCTTTTTTGGGACGGATAAATATTTCGGGTAGATCAGCAGCTATCGCCCCTTCACTAGATTGAAATAACAGGCTGGTGTAGGTTATTAAGTCATTTTCTTCCAATTGATGCTGAATTGCTGCGATTTCGGATGCATTGAGTTCACGATTAAACAAAGCCAAATGAACTCCAAAACCGGTTAATTGCATTTCTTTTTTATCAGGTTCAAAGTCAGCAATTTGAGATATTAATTGCTGTTCCGCTTCATAGCTGCAGTTATCTGCGAAGTTGATCAATAAGCCAATTGGACTTTTTTGAGCTGAGCTGATGTAAATAATTGAAAGTGAGAGTAAGGTAAAAAGTAGTTTCATGGGATTAATTTAAGCAATTTCAATTAAATTTTAATTTTCTGGTTTGAATGATAAAAATCAGTTTAGGGCATTTTTGAATTGTTTAACTTAGCTTAAAATTTTTCAGAATGGATATTTCAGAAGAGACACTCAAAAAAATTCAAATCTTAAAAGATAAATATGCTTCAATTGGACAAAACATTGATTCGTATTTAGATGGGTTAATATTTGCAAACCCACTCACCTATTGGGATTACATTGAAGTGGATGCGCTTTTAAGCCTGCAAAAACCAAAGACTGATTTTCCAGATGAGAAAATTTTTATTGTTTATCATCAAATTACAGAATTGTACTTTTCGTTGGTATCTCATGAGATGGAGCAAATCTGTTTCAATGGTAAAAACATTTCAGATATAGGTCAAGATCTCGGATGGAAAGATAAATTGGATGTTGACTTTTTCATTGCCAGATTGAAGCGCATTAACATGTACTTTGACACATTGGTAAAATCATTTGATGTCATGCGATTCGGGATGGAAAAAGAACAATTCACGAAATTCAGAATGTCATTATTATCGGCCTCAGGTTTTCAAACGGCATCATATCGATACATTGAGATCGCTTCTACTGATTTGAAATATCTAGTCCATCAATCTAAACGTGAAGAACTTCAAAATTCAGATATTCACGAGCAATTAGACAATATTTATTGGCGCCGTGGAGCAATAGTTGAAGATACTGGAGAAAAGACCTTAACACTTAGAGATTTTGAAACAAAATATTTAGCTGAGTTTCATGAATTCGCAGATAAGTACCAACCGGTTAATATTTGGAAAAAATTCCAACAACTTGATGCAAATGATCAGCAAAATCAATCTTTGAGAAAAGAGCTACGAGAGTTTGACGTTAACGTAAATGTCAATTGGCCATTGGTGCATTTCAGAACTGCTGCACATTATATGGGCGGACCGAAAGGAGATGAAAAAGGAACCGGTGGAACAAATTGGCAAAAATACCTCCCGCCTTATTTTCAGAAACGCGTGTTTTATCCAGAATTATGGTCTGAACAAGAACTGAACGAATGGGGTAAAAAATGGGTTGAAGAAGTATTAGCCGAAGGTTTAAAAACTGAAACGCTGAAGGATAAGGTTTAGTTATTTCTCGTAAAAATGAATGACGTACCTGAACCACGGATCTGGGAAGGTCAACTTTTGCTCTTCAACGATTACCGTTTCACCCCTTTGAATTTTTTCATATTGTTCTGGTGTCGGAACTAAATCATCATGAAACCTGGTGTTGGTTTTGTTCCACCAAGTGTGTCGGTGATACTTCCAATTATAAAAAGCTAAGGCTTGCGCATAGGTCAGGCCGGTCACTAATTCTTCTGGATTTGTCCAGAAATCGTATTCCTTCATGTTTTTATCCCAATCTAATGGGCATTTATCACAAACTTTTTGTTGCTCTTCCCAAGTAAGCTCATCACCATGTTCATGAACGCAAAGTTGATTGCACAAAGCACAATTTGCTCCTGGATAAATGCTCACAGTTTCTTCAATGATAAAGCGACTCAGGTCGGCATGGCTTCTAGCCCCAGTTGAAGGCTTTTTATCCATATCTAAATCTTTTCCGCTCCATGAATCTTCTAAGTCATAACGTTGTTTTTCTTCATTCCATTTGAGCTCTCCAGTTTGAGACCTTCTAGCAAGGTCTTGCCATTCATAGCGGTAAGTATAAAGCTCAGGTTTAAAATCCTTATGATTAACTTTTCCTTTAATCGTGTCCAATTCTTCGGGGTGTTGAAATAAATCTTTAATTAAAGGCACATAGTCCTTTGCAGCAATCTTTTTTTTCCAGTTAAAGTCAAAATCGAGTGTAAATAATGATCGATTGATAAATGGTTGAGCAGGATCAAATTCAACCCAGGATAAATTGACTTCATCATAATACACATCAGGATTTGACAACATATCACCCAAAAACTCATCAGAAATTGGTTTTTTTACATCAGCATCATTTCGGTATATGTTTTCACGAATGATCGAATCTTGCACCCAAGACAGAAATTCCCAATAACCCTCATTTGTAATCCTCCAATGGTCTGTCATGTTTTTTTCTTCCATGATATATTCCATTTTACAATCACAGTCGTTGGTATCTGCAAGCTTTATTTCATCTTCGGTAGGTAAACTCAGATGAACCTCATAATTGTAGCCGTTTTCATCCAGTTTGTTCTGAAGTCTTCTTTCTTCATAATCTAAAAATGCTTGAATTTGAGTTCCGTGTAAACCAATAACTGGTAAATATTCACTAGGGTCTTCTATTGAATAATAATGGGCAAGGTTATAATAATAGTCATGAGGATATTGTGATTGCTCAGCCCAACGATCTCTGTCAGGTGATATAAAAATAACTTCGTCTCCATTTTTTTTCACATAATAGAACTGTCGTTCATCCCAATCTTTCGTTCGATTATACCGCTCGTAACTAGGGAGGTACATTTCAGAAATTAACGGGATAATTTGACCATCTGTAATACCCTTCATTCTCCAGGATAAGTCGAAGAGCTGTCTGTTAATAGCGGGTTGACTGGGGTCAAACTCCATATGGTATTCATTTATTGAATCGTAATAATCATCTGGATGATTCAACATTTCTCCGATTAATTCGTCAGGAATTGCTTCGTTTCCTGTTGGATCAGTATTGGCATAGACACGTTCTAAAATCATTGAGTCTTTTACCCAATTTACAAACGAGTTGTATTCATAGTTTGAAACCCAAGAAATCCGGAACAACTTGAATAGCTCGCCATTTTTCTTGGAGATATTATCATGAAATAATAGGTATTCTCCGTCATTACTTGCACCAGTTGTGTCTCCTTTTACAGTTTGAGATGGGTAGAACTTAAGGTCTCCGTTTGGGACCCAATCATATTCTTTTTTTGCATCTAATTTGACCGTTTCATAGGGTAAAAGTTTATAAAACTTTTTGTTTAATTGAGCTTGAGAAGTTAGAGTCGTGAGCAGTAAGCAGAGTAACGTAATTTTCTTCATGCTTGAAATTAAAAAAATATCTAATTATAGCTAACATGCTGCTATTAATAAACTTTAACGGCAGAACTTTAATTCTCGCACATTGCTTCGTAATTTTGTCCAAAACCTATCAGCAATATGAAGTCCATTATTTCTTTTTTCATAATCATATCCCTGTTTTTGATTGTCTCATGTGCAGGACAAGAACCAGAAGAGCAGATTGAAGAAGTAGCGGAAGTTATTCCTGAACCTGTTTACGAATACGGGTTTTGTATTGATTCTTTTAAGGTAATTCGTGACACTGTTCAACCAGGTTGGACCATGAGTCATATGTTTCAAGGATATGGCTTAAGTCAGTATGAGATAAATATTGCAGCTGATAAAGCAGCCGATTCATTAGTTGGATTGAGATACATCAAAGAAGGCACACCTTATTTAATGTTATGTGATATGCACGATACTGCTGCCAAAATAAAGTACTGTGTTTATCCTAAAAATGTGGTGGATTATATCGTGTTTGATTTTACAGGAGACTCAACCATTGTTGATAGAAGACAAAAGCCGCATGAAACATATGAGCGCCTCATTTCAGGAGAAATCATTAAAAATTCGAACCTGACTTTTGCTTTAGATCAACAATTGAAAGACATCAATATGACCGGAGAAATGGCAGAATTTATAGCAGGGGTTTTTGCTTGGACGATTGACTTTTTCAGATTACACCCCGGTGATGAATTCAAAGTGATCTATCAAGAAAAATCTGTTGAAGGGACACCTTACGGAATTGAAGAAATATCATCCGCTTGGTTTAAACATCAGGGCCATGAGTATTATGGTTTTAGGTATTCTATAGATTCATCCGGAACCCAAGTTGGATTCTTTGATGAAAACGGGAAACAAATGAAAAGACCGTTTTTAATGGCACCAGTAAAGTATTCGCGAATTAGTTCTGGTTTTACCATGAAACGTTTTCATCCTGTTCAAAAAAGATGGAAAGCGCATTTAGGAACAGACTATGCGGCACCAAAAGGCACTCCGATTCTCGCCACGGCTGATGGTTATGTAATTGCAGCATCCTACAGTGGAGGTAATGGTAACTATGTGAAGATTCAGCATGATGAAGTTTACGCAACTCAGTATTTACACATGACAGGTTTCGCTCCGGGCATTAAAAAGGGTGTGCATGTGATGCAAGGTCAAACAATTGGTTATGTAGGCTCAACAGGATTGGCAACAGGTCCACATGTCTGTTACAGATTCTGGAAAAACGGAAAACAAGTGGATCACCGTGCTGAGAAGTTTCCGCCATCAGTACCAATGCCAGATTCTATATTACCAGATTATCTGAAGTTTATTGAGCCAATCAAGGCAAGGTTAGATTCGTTACCAATTACGCCATATATAGTTCAGGAAGAAAGTTAAACTGCCTGAGCAGGTGCAACAGTGAATGTGAAGCGTTTGTTTTCCCATTCAAAAGTCATTTCTCCGTTCTCAAATTGATAAGTTAAATTTTCTACGACATCAATGTTATCAGATGGAGAGACCTTGAAGCGTAATACATCTTTGTCTTGCTTGTAATTGTAAGCTCCCCAAACATCATGCAGTTCTTTGCTCCACTCTTCGTTTAGAATCACTTCCCAATCTTCATTTTCATTTGGAATGATGAAGAAAGCATAAGTTCCTGCATTTACTTCGTTTCCGTTTACGAGTACATCTTGATCAAACGTAATAGCTGTTGTCTCATCAGCTCCAGCACGCCAAACTTTACCGAAGGGCACTAGATTTCCCCAAATTTTTCTGTCTTTCACCCTTGGAGATCCATAAACCATTTTAAGTGAAACCCCATTGCTTTCTACTTCAAGCGTGGTTCTTGGGCTTTTTCGCTCATTTTTTTCTTCTACTTCTTCCTCAACTGTTTCTACAACTTCTTCTTGAATTTCTTCTGATGTTTCCTCTGCTTCACCGCAGGCAATTAAAAGTGCGGGTAAAAATAAATAAGCTAATTTTCTCATGATCTCGATTTTAGGTACAAAATTAAGCAGGACATTTATAACTGATGGTGAATAATTTCAAATCTTATAAACAAAACAGGCCGACTCTTCCTCAAGAGTCGGCCCTAACATTATGCTACTTAACCTACTTACTATGAAAATTCTCAATAAATTAAGTACAACAATTTAATTGTAAACCCTATTCGTTGTACTTAACATTGTTTATCCTATTGAAGGATTGGAAGCATTTTTCAGACGTTTCTGAAGACTCCCTTTGTGCTTTATGAGTGTTGAACCCTATCTGTGTGCACAACACAGTGAGCATAATGTTGTCTTTTTCTCCATCTTCCTGGCCCTTTTGTTCGGCCAAAAAGAAATCTAGCAAGGATAAATAATCCAATTGCCTGCCATATTGATAGGATTCCTAATCCGAACACCTCAGGCATAATTCCGTTCCACAACATCATTACAATAAAACCTGTTAGTAATACTGCTCCAATGATAAAAACTGGAATCATGAAGGCTGCTATTTTCCATCCTTTAACTGATGGATTGAATTTGTTTCTCATTGTTTTATTTTTCTAATATTTCGTCATACAAGCCGCTTAACTTTTTTCTCAAGAAAACGGTTGCGTACCGCTTTCTAGAGAGCAAAGTATTTACTTGTTCGCCCGTTTTTTCAGAGATTTCTTTAAATGATAGACCTTCAAACTCGTGCATTCTAAAAACGCTACTTTGTTCTTCTGGTAATTCATCTAATCCCTCTTCTAATTGTTCCCATACTCGTTCTCTCGTCATCATATCATCTTGAAGATCTTCAGTGTCTGAAATAAAATCTTCAAAATTGATTGATTCCTCATCTTCAGTCATTCTCCCGAGTTCTGAGAAGTTGACATTCTTCTTTTTTCTGTAATTGTCCGTGATTTTATTCCGAGCGATATGAAACAACCAGGCACTCATTTTTTCGATTGACTGAACATCATTTGATATTTTCGCCAACTGAAAGTATACATCTTGCAGAATGTCTTCAGCATCAAGCGTTGACTTGACACGTTTTTTTATAAAATTGAACAGTCTGCCACCTTCTTTAAGGATGACATCTGAAACAGTTATTTTTGGTGTTAATTGCATAGTAGTAAATCTTGCTTATCTCTTTAGACGCCTAAGTCACAGTAATATTTTAAAACTTCATCAAAACCCGAAATCTATTCAATGAATCAAGTTCTTTACTCTATGAACAGTTGAAAGTCTGTTTTAGTGCGTGACGAACGTTAAGAAAAGTTAATTTTCGGGACCTTGAGGTCAGCTAGAAATGTTGCGAAAAGTTTATGACCTTGATAATGCTGTCGGTTCGTGGCTTCGTTCGCTCCAGCTTCGCGGAGCTGTTCGTTCGGTTTTTCGACTCGGCGTTGCCGATTCTTAAACCTGTTCGTTCGTTCAAAGTTCGCCTTAAGCATACTTTTCACTGTTCGTTTCACTTATTGCAAGACTTTCCGAACAGAGAATTAAATTGGCAGAGCCGATTTGATGAACGCACGAACAGGCTTCAATCTCGGTGAAGCCGAGATGCCAAGCCGAACGAAGAGCGTCATGCCGCAGGCGTAGACGCGGACGAAGCCACGAACCGACAGAAGCAATTCTTTTAAATCGAACAAGAGAAAAATAGAGGACCTCAACGTCCCGGTTTTTATCCCTTTTACTCTTTCTAAGTGGCGAATAATTAACAAATCAACGCACTTATTAAAAATAAGCCATTTCTTAAAGGGATAAAAACCATTTCCTTCCTTTTATTCCCTAACTTTGCAACGCATAGGATAAACCCCATTTTAAATTCAAGAATGTCTGATAAAAAAACGATTAAAAACGCTTTAATTTCCGTATTTGATAAGCAAGGTCTTGACAAGATCGCAAAAAGATTAAACGAACTAGGAGTTACAATTTATTCAACTGGAGGAACACAAAGTTTCATTGAAGATCTCGGAATCTCAGTTGAACGAGTAGAGGATCTAACATCATATCCCTCAATTTTAGGAGGTCGAGTGAAAACCTTACATCCGAAAGTTTTTGGAGGAATCTTGAATAGAAGAGCCAATGAGGGTGATCAATCTCAAATTGCTGAGTTTGAAATACCTGAAATTGATTTGGTAATTGTTGACCTCTATCCATTTGAAGATACAGTGGCAAGCGGAGCTGACCATGCAGACATAATCGAAAAAATTGATATTGGAGGAATCTCATTAATAAGAGCAGCCGCAAAGAATTATTCTGATGTAGTTATTATCCCTTCTAAAGATCAATATCAGCAATTTTTGGATATTTTAAATACGGGTGACGGCTCAACAACTTTGGGTCAAAGAAAAGATTTTGCGACAGCATCATTCAATGTGTCATCTCATTATGATACCCATATTTTTAATTACTTCACAGAGAAAAATATCTCAGGATTTAAGGCAAGTTATTCTCCTGCAAAAACATTAAGATATGGTGAGAACCCTCATCAGAACGGAGTTTTTTATGGAGATTTAGATGGCATGTTTGATAAGTTACATGGTAAAGAATTATCCTATAACAACCTATTAGATGTTGATGCTGCTGTGAATTTAATGGAGGACTTCAAAAATGACGATCCGACATTTGCGATTTTAAAACACAACAATGCTTGTGGCTTTGCAACAAGAGCAACAATCAAAGAAGCATATGTTGATGCTTTAGCAGGGGACCCCGTTTCGGCTTTTGGCGGAATATTAATTGCCAATGCTAAAATAGATGCAGATACGGCGCAAGAAATTAACAGCTTATTTTGTGAAGTAGTGATTGCTCCTTCATTTGATGCGGCTGCTTTAGAGATATTAAAAGAAAAAAAGAATAGAGTATTGATGGTTCAAAAGCCGGTTGAATTACCTAAAAAACAGTTCAGAACGATTTTGAATGGTGTGCTAGAGCAAGATAAAGATGCAATTACTGATAAAGCTGCAGATTTTGAAACAAAGACGAAAACATCACCTTCTCAACAGGAAGTAAAGGATTTAGAGTTCGCGAATAAATTGGTGAAACATACCAAATCAAATACAATTGTTTTGGCAAAGAACGGTCAACTTTTAGCAAGCGGAACAGGACAGACATCTAGAGTTGACGCCTTGAGACAAGCCATTCACAAAGCGGAATCATTTAATTTTGATTTAAAGGGAGCAGTAATGGCATCAGATGCATTTTTCCCCTTTCCTGATTGTGTAGAAATTGCGGATAAGGCAGGGATAACTGCTGTCATTCAACCAGGAGGCTCAATAAAAGACGAACTTTCGATTAATTATTGCAATGAAAACGGGGTGAGCATGGTGTTCACAGGGAACAGACATTTTAAACATTAAACACCAATTATTTGGTCTACAAAAGACGAAAATCAGAGTTTTGGTAACAAATTCCTGAATAATGAGTAAAACAGATAGAATAGACCAAATTTAAATACAAAGGAAGCAGATGGGATTATTTGATTTTTTATCACAAGAAATAGCAATTGACCTGGGAACGGCGAATACGCTAATCATCATGAACGACAAAGTTGTTGTTGATGAACCCTCAATTGTTGCGAAAGACATTCAAACCGGAAAAATTGTTGCAATCGGAAAAACGGCGCAACAAATGCACGGAAAAACACACAAATTAATCGAAACAATTAGGCCCTTGAAAGATGGTGTAATTGCTGATTTCGAATCTGCTGAGCAAATGATCCGTGGAATGATCAAGATGATTCATTCAGGACCAAAAATTATTAATCCTTCTTTGAAAATGGTGATTTGTATTCCTTCAGGGATTACTGAGGTTGAGAAAAGAGCCGTACGTGACTCCGCTGAGCATGCTGGAGCCAAAGAAGTGTATTTGATTCATGAGCCTATGGCGGCGGCAATCGGTATCGGTATTGATGTTGAAGAGCCTATGGGGAATATGATCATTGATATAGGAGGGGGTACTTCTGAAATTGCGGTAATCGCTTTAGGAGGTATCGTTTGTGATAAATCTATTCGTGTTGCCGGTGATGACTTTACTTCTGATATTGAAGAATACATGAGACGTCAGCATAATATCCTTGTAGGTGAAAGAACAGCTGAACAAATTAAAATTCAAGTTGGTTCGGCATTAACCGAGCTGGACGAGGATAAAGTACCTGAACCATTTGCTGTTCGTGGTAGAGATTTAATGACAGGTATTCCAAAAGAGATATTGATTACTTACTCAGAAATCGCACACGCGCTTGACAAATCTGTTTCTAAAATAGAAGAAGCGATTTTAAGTGCATTAGAGATGACGCCACCAGAACTTTCTGCAGATATTTATAAAACAGGTATCTACTTAGCAGGTGGAGGGTCAATGTTAAGAGGCTTGGACAAACGAATTTCTATGAAAACTAAATTACCTGTTCACATTGCAGAAGATCCGCTAAGAGCGGTAGCAAGAGGAACAAGTATTGCATTGAAAAATATCGATCGTTTCCAATTCTTAATGAGATAGTATTAACCGACAGCACCTGAATGATAAATGCGAAGACTGCTCCAATTCTTAAAGAAATTTAGAGATTTTATAATCTTTTTATTGCTGCAGTTATTTGTATTAGGTCTATTTTTCAACTCAAAAAATTATCATAAGGCCAAAATGGTCAATACCTCATCAGGTATTGTTGGATGGTTCGTTGAGAAAAAACACAACATCACAAAACACTTTTCTTTAAGTGAAGCAAACGATAGTTTAGCTCAAGAGAACGCCAAATTACGCGGCTTGATGCCAGAGAGTTTTTACCAGCTTCAAGACAAAGTTTATTATGTGAATGATACCCTCT
>JAUHXX010000385.1 GCA_030426825.1 Bacteroidia bacterium
TGGCCGCAAGATCAGGGAATAGAAGGAAGATGGTATATACCGCAAATAAATGAATCAAATTTTAACCCATCTGTCCAAAAAGTGACATCCACTCTAATTTATACAGGAGATGGTGTGACTAGCTCTTCACAAATGACAGTTTCGAACATTTCTACGGAATTATTTTTACCGTCAGAAGGTACAAAAGGCTCAGCGGATATAATGTTGCATAGTATAACAGAATAAAGTAAATTAGAGATATGGAAATTACCTATGAAAATATCAAATCTTTAATCGTTTCTCAGGAGAATGAGGGAATGATGATTAAGTTAAAATTTCAAGCTGAGGGACAAGAAACGCCCTTAGAAACTGTGGCGGTAGTGATGCCCGATCAAGATGAGATGATGAAAAACGCCATGAAACAAGCTGGAAAAGCAGCTGCAGTTGGAACAGGAATTAATATGGCCTCAAATGCTCTTTCAGGAGTTATTGGTGGAGCTGCAGGTCAAGCAACTAGAATGGCAGGTTCGGCAGCTGCAAGTGCTGCATCCTCTAAAGCTATGAACGTTGATAAAATCATGCAAACTGAAGTGACTGATGAAAAAACTCAACAGGCAATTGTAACTGCTTTTGGACATCTTTCAATGTATTACAAATGGGAAGGCGGTAAATGGGTTTATCAAACGCCTACAGCTTAATAATCTTCACAATAATCTGTTCTTGTTTAGAATTTATTCGCAGAAAGTAAATTCCAGAAGCGTATTCAGTTAAATCAATAATACTTGACTGATTTTGATTTCCGTAATAGGATATGGGCTGACCAATTTGATTGAGTAAAGTAACGTTGAAAGGCCCATCAAATTCTTCAATTGAAACTGTTACAATATCATTTGTTGGATTAGGATAGACACTAATTTGTTCGAGATCAAAAGAGTCGAAACTAAGCGTGGATGGATGAACTCCCTTTATCAATATGGCTTTTATATCACCCGCTGCTTTTGTCGGACAGTAAATCGAAATTTCATACAAGTAACAACCAGAAATTTTAGGGTAGTAAACTGTATCTGAATCAGTGTAAGCTATTCCAGATTGAAAATAGGCGATATCCATCAAATAGTATTCTCCTCCCGTTTGTGGATCTAGATAAAGAAAAGTTGAATTTAATATAAAAGCACTATCAATAGGTAAGGTATAATCCAGCAAGCAATTTTCAGATTCAATTGTTATTGTATCACAATTCAAGAACAATGTGGTATCTAAGAATATCTGAAAATTAGCAGAGTCAGGCACATAATACGGAACAATCACAGTGTCTCCTATAAAATCAGTGATCTTCATAAAATGAAAGCCGTCACAGACACTATCCAATTGAAAATTATCCTCATTATTTATTTGAGTGTACCAATCAAAGTTATAAGGCCCCACGCCGTTGAGCGGTAGAGCAAATGCCAAGCCGTCACATGTTCCGATAGTTGTAACAGGCAAAACGAAAACACTTCCAATTAAGGTATCCCAACCAGGAAGATTACAGTAATCTTGTGAAGTAATTTGATGGCACCCGCTTGTATCAGTGCACCCCGCCATTTGAATTTCTACCGCAAAACTTCCTAAAGAATCAGCCAAGTAATTTTGGTTAGTTTCTCCTGGAATTGTTGCATATGCATTATTACAATCCAGCCATTGATAAGTTGCTGTGTTTTGAACAGCCGTAAAATTAAATCCAGACTTTACTACAGAAGTATCTATCTGTTGAACAGTTAAATCGGTAAGAATAAGACTATCACAACCAGATACTGATGAGAAGTAACTCGTGTAAATTGTGTCTTGGGTTAAATTAACCAGAGTGTTTGCGTCTGGAAAAGTGTATGAATCACCATAGCAGATTCCGTCATAAACAGTAGTTGAATATCCTCCAAAACAGGCTTCAACTTGGCTAAGACTTTTCATAGGTTTTTTTGCATGAATCGTGCTGTCAAAATCCCATTTTTTAGTAAAGGCAGTTAGAGATATATCATATTCAAATAGTACACCTAAATTATTGGCACCTCCTAAACTTGTTACACCATATAACTTATTTGGGGTACTTTCTACTAAACTGCCTTGCGGTGAACTGCCTGAATTTGAACCATCAAAGTCGAAAATAGAAGTTAAACTGTTTCCCGCATAATCATATTCTATTATAGTTCCAGAACCATTCGAACCACCCGTAGAAGTTAATCCGTATAATAAGTTGTTTGAGCCTTCAATTAAGCTCGCTTTTGGATTCGCACCTATGGACCCTGCACTTAAATCTTGTAATTTGATAAAGGTTGAAGAAATGGGGTCGAATTCAAATAGAACACCATCACCTGATCCTCCATTAGCGGTTAAACCGTAAAGTTTTCCATTGGCTGCTTCAAGTAAACTCCCAGTTGGATTAGCCCCTCCAGTTGTACCATCAAAATCATGAATTTTAGTAAGAACATTACTTACCGTATCAAATTCAAAAATTGTTCCTGCTCCATTCAGCCCCCCGAATTCAGTCAAACCATACAGCTTCCCATTTGTCGCCTCTATGAGATAACCTTGAGGTCCGCTCCCATCAGTTACGGCAATAAAATCATGCATTTTATTCATGAGGTTTCCTGAAATTGTATACCTAAATAGAACGCCATCTCCATTCGCTCCACCTGAACTCGTCAGGC
>JAUHXX010000063.1 GCA_030426825.1 Bacteroidia bacterium
GCAAATAAGATGGTATTGGATTTTGAGGCCTATGTACCTCCGAAACCTAGTTTTCCGTCTTCAGCTTTTGTATAAGATGTCCATTGTCCTCCTAAACCACCATTGGTTTGTGTTCCACCTGCACCAACAGACTGGTCATCTGAACGATTTTCTGAAAGTCCATTTTTCCCAAAAACATCTCCTCCGTCTCCACCGTGATCTCCACCGTCAGGATAATTAGATCCTGCGCCACCTGCGCCACCGGCTATTAAAACTCGGTTAGATAAATCTTTTCCGCCAATTCGGATATCTGAAGCACCACCTCCGCCACCACCGCAATACGGTCCGTACTCTCCAGTATTATTTCCATCTCCGCCACCATTAAACCCTCCTTCACCTTGACGTTTATCGGTTGCGTTATCTCCTTTTCCGCCTACAAAAACATAAATAATTTCACCTGGTTTTACAGGATATACTGCCGAAATAGAACCTCCTTTTCCTGGAGCATATTTGTCTTCATATCTGGCGTTTTCCCAACTTCCGTATCCACCGCCAGCACCCACTAAATCTACTTTGATAGAGGTGACTCCAGCTGGCACGACATATTCCTGCACTTTACCGGTGTATTCATATACTTTTTTTATCTGAGCCCATGAGCCAGATGAAATAAATAGTACAGAAAGAAAAACTAAAAGGTACTTCACAGATGAGTTTTTAATCTAAACGAATTTAATAAATATCTTATTGATAAGACATCAAAAACGGTGCCTCTTTGTTTTTGGTACATTTTGATAGATAAATGGTTCAGAGAAAAATCGAACGGCTTAAAACTTCTCCAATAAATTATCATCTACCAAATTTGGCAAAGTGACAGTTAAATTTGGAGTGCGTTGCATTTCACGTTTTATTGCGAAAATAGCACCTTCATTTCGCGCCCAAGATCTTCGAGCAATCCCGTTATTGACATCCCAATGCAACATCATTTTTAATCTACGGTCGGATGCTTCTGACCCATCTAACAACATTCCAAAACCACCATTGATTACTTCTCCCCAGCCTACGCCTCCTCCATTGTGGATAGATATCCAGGTGGCACCTCTAAAACCGTCTCCAATCACATTGTGAATCGCCATATCAGCTGTGTATTTTGAACCATCATAAATGTTTGAAGTTTCTCTGAAGGGTGAATCTGTTCCTGAAACATCATGATGATCTCTTCCTAAAACAACAGGTCCAATTTCACCTCTTTTGATTGCTTCATTGAAAGCTGCGGCAATTTTGATTCTTCCTTCAGCATCAGCATATAATATCCTTGCTTGTGATCCCACTACCAATTTATTTTCTTGTGCTCCTTTTATCCAAGTGATATTATCCGCCATTTGTTGCTGTATTTCAGCCGGCGAATTTTGTCTTATTTCTTCTAAAACTTGGCAAGCAATGTCATCTGTTTTTTGCAAATCATCTGGTTTTCCTGATGCGCAAACCCATCTGAACGGACCGAATCCGTAATCAAAACACATTGGTCCCATAATGTCTTGAACATATGATGGGTATTTAAAATCAATTCCATTTTCAGCCATGATGTCCGCTCCAGCTCTTGATGCTTCCAGTAAAAAAGCATTCCCATAATCAAAGAAATAGGTTCCTTTGGCGGTATGTCTGTTCACAGCATCTGCATGTCTTCTTAAAGTGTCTTGTACTTTTTCTTTGAATAATTCTGGCTGTTTTGCCATCATCTCATTCGATTCTTCAACTGAATATCCAACAGGATAATATCCACCAGCCCAAGGGTTGTGCAAAGAAGTTTGATCAGATCCTAAATCAACATAAATATTTTCTTTATCAAATTTTTCCCAAACATCTACTACATTTCCTTGGTAGGCGATAGAAACAGTTTCTTCATTCTCTTTTGCAGTCTTAACACGGGTGCAAAGTTCATCTAAATCAGTAATCACTTCATCTACCCATCCTTGAGAATGTCTGGTGTGAGTAGCTTTTTCATTAATCTCTGCGGTTACGGAAATAACACCAGCAATATTACCAGCTTTAGGCTGTGCACCTGACATTCCTCCGAGTCCAGCCGTTAAAAATAACTTGCCTTTTGTGCTTCCAGACCCAGCCAATTTTCGACAAGCATTTAACACTGTGATGGTAGTTCCATGAACGATTCCTTGCGGTCCGATATACATGTACGAACCAGCCGTCATTTGACCGTATTGTGAAACGCCTAATGCGTTCATTTTTTCCCAATCATCCGGTTGTGAGTAATTCGGAATTACCATTCCGTTCGTGACCACCACTCTTGGTGCATCTTTGTGAGAAGGAAATAATCCCATTGGGTGACCAGAATACATGACTAATGTTTGCTCATCTGTCATTTCAGATAAGTATTTCATGCACAATCTGTATTGTGCCCAATTTTGGAATACAGCACCGTTTCCTCCATAAGTGATTAACTCATGCGGATGTTGAGCTACTGCGTAATCCAAGTTGTTTTGAATCATCATCATGATGGATTTCGCCTGATCACATTTTCCGGGATACTCTTCAATTGGCCGAGCGTACATCTTATAGTCAGGACGATACCTGTACATGTAGATACGACCAAATTCTTTAAGCTCTTCTGCGAACTCTTTTGAGAGCTCTTCATGCTGGTTTTTTGGGAAGTACCGTAAAGCATTTCGTAAAGCCAATTTTTTTTCTTCTAAAGAAAGAATCTCTTTACGTTTGGGTGCATGATTAATGTCTGATTCAAATTCCTTTTTTGATGGAATTGTAGCGGGTATGCCCTGGCAAATATCTGCTTTGATTTCTTCTACAGTCATGATTCAAAAATTTGAAAGACAAAGATAATTGAATCGTTAAAAGGAAAAACAAGAAACCTGAGCAATCATCTAATTTGGAATTCTTACCTTATGCCTAAAATTGATTCTAAATGCGAATAATTTTAATCATTACGTTATTTTTCTCTTTAGCCGGATATACTCAAGAGTTTGCTGATAAAGAATATTATTTAGTTGATAGCCTCGTTCTTTCTGAGGTTCATCCAGAAAATCTGACTTTTTTAGAGGAGCAATTGGAAAATTATCACAATGCTGAAAACGATACGCTTAGATTTATTGTCATTGATCATTTGGTAGAGGAATCATGGGACTTAAATGTGTGGCCGAGGTATAATGAATGGGTATTAGAAAATGCGCAAGCAGCACTTGAATCTGCGGAAAATCTGTCAAGTGATGAATTAAGGTTTTATAAGTCCGCGAAATCTTCAGCCCTTAATAACATGGGGTATTTAGCTGACACTCAGGGTAAAAGTGAGATTGCAGTTGAATACTACCTGCAAGCTTTGCATATTGATGCTGAGATTGGCGATAAAAATGGTGTTGCAACCATTCTAAACAATATAGGAGGAGTCAAAACCAAACAAGGTCTGCGGGAAGAATCGTTATTTTACTTTTTCGAAGGCTTAAAAATTCGGGAGGAAATCATTGATTCTGTGGGTATCGCACAAAGCCTTAATAATATCGGGTCAGTTTATGGTGAAATTGAAGGAGCAGATAGTCTTGCATTAAGCTATGTAAGAAAAAGTTTAAATATAAGAAAAGCCGTTGGCGATAAAATGGGGGTTGGTATTTGTTTAACCAATTTAGGTAATACTTTGTTCAGCTCAAATGAGCCCGATTCTGCTTTACACTATTATGCTGAGGCAGGCAAAATATTTAAGGAGTATGGAAATTTATTTGGATTGGGATATGTTTATGATAACATTGGTGTGACCTATAGGGATATAGGTCAGACTGATTCTGCACTTTTTTATTTGACGAAAGCCATTGAGATCCGCCGCGAGATTGATGATCCATATGGTTTGGGTACTTCTTTGGCTAATGTGAGTGCTCTTTATTTAAATTATCTTACAACTAACACGGGGGTTGCACAAAATAACCTAAATCAGGCGCAGGTCTATGCCGAGGAAGGTCTACAATTGGGTAAACAAATTGGGTTTCCTACTTTGATTCAACAATCAGCAGAGGTTTTGGTACGTATTTATGCTGAACAAAACAAGGCAAAAGAGGCAGTAAAAATGTATGACCTAGCTGTTAAAATGAAGGATAGTCTTTATGGGATAGAAAGCAAGCAGGCCATGATAGAGTCTGAAACCAAATACAATTATGAAAAGCAAAAAGCGATTGACGATTTAACTAGGGACAAAGAGGTTGCTATTGAAAAGGAACAAAAAGAACGACAAAGTTTAATCGTCAGAATAGTATCCGGTGGAGCTGTTTTGTTGGCCCTATTGCTTGGCTTTATTGTGAATAGACTTCGTCTTACAAAAAGACAAAAGCTTGAGATTGAAAATCAAAAAGAACAGATAGATCATCAGCATAAAATTCTCGAGGAAACTCATCAAGAAATTACGGATAGTATTAATTATGCGAAGAGAATTCAAACAGCCTTGCTTCCGACCAATGACCTAATACGAAAAAAATTCCCCGATTCTTTTGTGCTTTATATGCCAAAAGACGTAGTTGCAGGAGATTTCTACTGGACTTACTCTAGTGGTGATCTTGCTTTGCTTGCTGCTGCCGATTGTACAGGTCATGGGGTGCCGGGTGCCATGGTTTCTGTTGTTTGCAATAACTGTTTGAATCGAGCAACAAAAGAATTTGGTTTGAAAACTCCAGCAGAAATATTAAATAAAACGAGAGACTTAGTTATTGAAGAATTTGAGAAATCTGATGAAGAGATGAAAGATGGAATGGACATTTCATTAATAGCAGTGGACGGATATAAACTTCAATTTGCAGGAGCAAACAATCCGCTTTGGATACTGAGAAACGGGGAGTTGATTGAGATAAAAGGTGATAAACAACCCATTGGGAAACATGTTCAAATGATGCCATTCACAAATCATGAAGTTGAATTGAAAACGAATGATGTGCTGTACATCTTCTCTGATGGGTATGCAGATCAATTTGGTGGAGATAAGGGAAAAAAAATGAAATCTTCAAATATGAAAAAGTTCATTTTGTCGAATGGTGATAAACATCTTGTGGATCAAAAAGAATCTATGAAATCAAAATTTATTGAATGGATGGGGGATTTTGCTCAACTAGATGATGTATGCGTAATAGGTGTGAAAATTAAATAGCTCTAAAATTTATAACTAAAAGAAAAACCAGCAGCTGGTTGTGTTTTTTGAATTTTTAATCCATTTAATATGGGCAATGCACCTGTTTGCAATTGAAAGTTGAATCCATTTGGTCTGCTCAAATTAAACTCTAAAGTTGGTGAGTAAGATATTCCATTGATGATTTCAGCTTTCGTTTCTAATAACCAGTCAGTAGATATTTTGAAGAATTTATAGCGTGAGGTGTTAATGAGTTCTGTCTTATTGTTTTCTGTTTTGTGCAAGTGAAGAGAGTTACTGACGCTGTAATTGTTCATTTGAACATCAATAGAATCTTTATGCATGGCGTTTACATTCAGTGCTAAAAATGTGAGGATAATGATGATAATTGCTTTCATGTTGCTTTGTTTTACATTACAAAGTTGGTGATACATGATTGCTTTTTACAATTGAATTACGCCTTTATCATGATGTTTTTGCGATTAATGCAAAAAAAAGCCAGGATTTAGGTCCTGGCTTTTTTTCAATTCAATATTAAAATTAATCTCTTCCGCCCATGAATTGTAGCATGAAAAGGAATAAGTTGATGAAATCTAAGTAGAGGGTTAAAGCCCCCATGATAATCATTTTGCTGGCCATTTCTCCTTGCGATCCAATTTGCATGGCCATGTGCTTTAATTTTTGAGTGTCGTAAGCTGCTAATCCCGTGAAGATCAATACACCGATTCCACTAATGATATAAGCCATTTGAGAGCTTTACATAAACCAGTTCACCACCATTGCAATAACCAATCCGATTAAGGCCATGTATAAAATACTCCCCATTTTGCTTAAATCTAAGCTAGTCGTATATCCCGCTACGGCCATTATTCCAAATGTTGCGGCTGAGATAAAGAATGTTAAGCTAATGTGTGGCATGTCATAGAATACAAAAATGTAACTGATACTTGCACCAAATAGCACTGAAAATGCTAAGAAAGCAAACAATAATGCTTGCGAAGACATTTTTTCCATTCTTGTAGACATCAGAATAACTATGGCTAACGGTGATAACATAACTACCCAACCTACTCCAGTTCGTGAAACAGAGCCGGTGAAATAATCTATTTCGATCAAGTAACTGAGTAACGAAGGGGTTGATCCGACAACGTATGCCGTAACTCCTGATGCCAATAACGCCAAAAACATGTAGCTAAAGACTTTAGACATGAACTTAGAAACATCTGCTTGAGATACACCAACAACACTGTCAATAACCTCTGATTCTTGATAATCGTAATTCTCCATTTTTATCGTGTTTTAAACCGTAAATTTAATAAAAAATATAGTCGTACTTTTGTAATATTCTTCAAATAATTAAGACGATTAGTCGTTAAAAATATTTTAAAAGCAACCGAATGATTATAGTAACAGGTGCGGCGGGATTTATTTCATCTTGTCTTGTTGGTGAATTGAATAGAAAAGGGTTTAAAAACATAGTTGTAGTAGACGATTTTTCAAAAACAGAAAAGTCTGCCAATTTAGAAGGGAAAGAAATAATAGCGAAAGTGCCCCGTTCAGATTTCTTTAAATGGGCAGAGGATTTCAAATCTGAAATTGAATTTGTTTTTCATTTAGGTGCACGAACAGATACCACTGAATTTGATAAATCAATTTTTGATGAATTAAATGTTGAATATTCTCAAAAAATGTGGAATCTATGCACAGATGAGAATATTCCGTTGGTTTATGCATCATCTGCAGCAACTTATGGGTTGGGGGAGTTCGGGTATGACGATAACCATGAAGTTATTCAAAAATTAAAGCCGTTGAATCCTTATGGAGAATCAAAGAATGATTTTGACAAATGGGTGATGCAACAAGAAAAACAACCTCCTTTTTGGGCAGGATTAAAATTCTTTAATGTATATGGCCCTAATGAATATCACAAAGGCAGAATGGCATCTGTAATAATGCATGCCTTTAATCAGATAGGAGAAACTAATGCCATGAAACTGTTTGCGAGTCACAATCCAGATTACAAAGATGGTGAGCAATTACGAGATTTTATTTATGTGAAGGATTTGGTAGCTGTCTGTTTGTTTTTAATGGATCAAAAAGCGGAAAGTGGATTGTATAATCTAGGGACAGGAACGGCTCGATCATTCAAGGATTTGGCGATTGCGACATTTAAAGCCTTAGGATTAGAGCCAGCCATTTCTTACATTCCGACACCTGAAGATATCCGAGATAAATACCAGTATTTTACTGAAGCGAACATGGATAAATTGCGTGCAAACGGTTATGATAAAGATTTTTATACCTTAGAGGATGGAGTTGAAGATTACGTCAACAATTATTTAAAAGGTCATAATTACTTGTAAAGATGGAAGTACAGAACGATATTCAGCAGCAAATTTTTGATGCCATAAAATTAAAATTAGAACCGGGTGAAAAGTTGTCTAGTATGATGATGGATCAGCTGCATTTATCTCAAGACGCTGCATACAGGAGGTTAAGAGGTGATGTTCCGTTGACAATTTATGAAACCAAAACGCTATGCGAATTGTACGGACTGTCTTTTGATGATTACGGAAAATTGCAAAAGGGTAGGGTTCAGTTTACCTATAACCCCTTAGATCGAATAGGATTAAATTTTGAAACTTATTTAACAGGACTCAGAGATGGTTTGAGAGAAGCCAAAAACCTTCCAGATGTTCGTTTGATTATGAGTATCAACGATACGCCTATTTTTCAATTGTTTAATCTTCCACATTTGACCAGATTTAAGTTTTTCTTTTGGGCAAAAACCTATTTGAAGATCCCAGCTTATGCAGATCAGAAGTTTAAGAGAGAAAAAATAGACAAATCAGTTTTGGCAGTGGGAATTGAGGCTCACAATTTATACAATTCAATTCCGACTTACGAAATTTACAGCCCTGAGGCTTTAAGAGGAACATTACGTCAAATTGAGTATTATTTTGATGCTCATTTATTTGAAGACCCTTCTTATGCTTTAGAGTTGATTGATAACCTAATAGACCTGTTACATCACATGAAAGCACAGGCCGAAAGTGGTAAAAAGTTTGCGAGAGGCAACGAGCCAACTTCAGGGGATCAAAATTTCTTCATGTATTCAAACGAGACCTATATTGCAGATAATACCTATGTGGTTAAATGGGATTCAGGCTCTGCTGTTTATTTGTCACATAATATCATGAACTATCTCAATACCATGGATCCGTATTACGTGACGGAATCAGAACGAATTCTTGAAGAGCTGCAAAACAACTCAAGTTTGATTTCTGCCGCAAACGCAAAGGAGCGGAACAAGTTCTTTGGAAATATTGAAAGAACCGTTTTAAATTTCAGAAGAAAAGTGGAGTCTGAACTTGAGTTTTAAAACTTCGGAGCTGCCACAGATCTGTATTTTCTTACCTGAATTTTCTTGTCTTTAGGATATTTTATTGTGAAGCCTATTTTATACTTCTTTATTTCTGAAGGAGCAAGATTCACTTTCCAAACCAATTTACCAGTTGTTTCATTATAAATAGCTGACGAAGTTTCTTCAACTGAAACAGAAATATCACTGTCTTGAGATATAGGAACTTGATCAAATAAATCAATGACAACCGGAATATCTCTATTGTTTTTCACGGTAATTTCATAAACATAAGTGTCTTTTCTGTTGTTTCCTATTACTTTTTTATCACTGAATTCTTCTAATTTTTTTCGAGCAATTGAAATTCGATTATCTCTACCGAATGACAATCTTAAAGTGTCTCCAACGTTACGGGTATTTATGTAAGACTGTCCAACATATGTGTCAGCGAAATAAACGTTAGTTGGTCCCGGAACCAAATCTAAATCTTCCCATCCAACAATATTGGCTAATAGAAAGGCATCCTTATCAAGTTTAGGAACTGCTTTATGAGAAAAGGTAGCCGCTAATTCATTGTTGGTTACTTCAACTAAATAGGGCTTTGAATCTGATGGGATGGTGTATTTTTCTTCAATTGCAAATTCAGTGCTAAGCTCCGAGACCTCAATCGTTGTAAAGTTCATTTCAGGTTTTCCGTTTTGACCGTTCCAAAATTCTTCAGTTTGACCGATACCATTTCCATCAAAAATTAACCCGCTAATATTAGAATTAACGTTTGGTGCAGAGGCGTTTTGGTAATATTGTTTGAATTCGTTGCGTTCAGGCACTACATATTCATTGCCTTTATAGTAGTCATTGTTGGTGGTTAAAGAATTATAATTTAAATACCATGGTTTTAAAACTGGCGCAGAGGCAGTCAGGTTTGGGTCTGACGTAGAAAGTGTAATGTTAATGTCATTCCAATCATTCCCAGTATTATTATACACTTTGGCCTTATATTTTAAGTTTATTTTACCTTTTACATCTGCAGCAGAAAGGTCATAATTTGCTTGCCAGCCACAATTTGATACGACATATTTTAAATCAACATTTAAAGTTTGATTAACATCAGAATCCACAATAACAATAATCTGATTGCTTTTAATAGTTTCTTGATAATTTAATTCGGTCAGTTGATTGGAATAGCGGTATTTAAGTTGGTTTAATTCTCTAATGTCTTTATCGTATTTCGTGAGAATCTTATTGAGCTCCATCATTCTAGTGCGATAAAAAGTGGCCATGCTTTTCAGTTCTTCAACCGAAAGGTTTTGTTGCTCACCTTTTATGACATTGTTTCGCAACAATAATTGCTTTTCTTCATTGTAGGCAGATTTTTCATTTGACAAATCAATAAGTTTGTCATCCATAATTAATATCGTGTCTTGAATGTTTTGAATTCGAGGGTTGTTTTGGATGAATGTAACATAGTCCATTTCAGAACTAACAGAAACCAAATCAAACTTTTTATCTGCGTTGAATTGAACACTTTTGTGGTCTGCAACAGTTGAGATGCGCGTAAAAATTAGTTTATTTCGACCTTTCTTAACTTCAACTTTTACGTTTCGCTTTACTTCTCCTCCAGTAACGAATACGGTTACTTCTTCAATGTTGCTGCTCACTTTTTGCTCGTGAATGGATTGCGCTATAGTTGAGCAGGTCAAAATAGCGCTAAGAATAATGAGGCCGAATTTTTTCATAATTAAGATATTGTAAAAAAGTGAATTTAAGATATTCTGCGCTCGTTAATCTTGTGCTTAACAAGATTTTAACAACTTTTATCAAATACAAACGACCTCTCTAAAGGTTCAAAAAAAATTAAATCCAAATTTTTGATCCTTCTGAACAATTTCGACAGATTTCTATTTGTTTTCGATTTTTCAGTAATTGCTGATGAAACTCTGAATAAATGGCGTTTTTCCAAATCGATTGAAAATCATTCTGAGTTATATTACCCATTTGATGATTGGCGTCTTTGTCAAAACAGCATGGTACGACAGAGCCATCCCATGTAAAAACGCATGAGCTCCAACTTCTCCAACAAGAATTATGATAGGCGTTTTTTAACTCATATTTCCCTGCAGCATTTTTTTTGTAGCGCGAATACTTTTCGTTTTCAGGAATGAGGTCGTTTCCTGTTTCATAGTCGTATACTTGAATCGTTTTGAATTTGACTTGATCGACTCCCATTTCATCTTTCAATAATTTGATCTGATCGATTTCATGTTCGTTTTGTTTGCTGACTAAGAACTGAAAAGTAAGAATTGGTAAGCTTGAATTTCTTTTCTTTTTTGCAGCAACAAGATTTTTTGTTCCTGCTTTAACTTTTTCCAAGTCACCTTCAATTCTATAATTCTCATAGGTCTCCTGCGTTGCTCCGTCAATTGAAATAATGATTTCTGATAATCCAGAGTCAATTATTTCATTTGCAGTTTTATCGGAAATGAAATGTGCATTCGTTGAAGTAAGGACGTAGATGTTTCTTTTTCTTGCCTCTTTTACTAAGCTCAAAAAATTTGGGTTAATAAAAGGCTCGCCTTGAAAATAGTAATTGATATACTGAAGGTTTTTTCCTAAACCGTCAAGAATATTCTTATTCATCTCGGGCTTTAAATTGCCTGTTGGTCTTGTGAATTGTCTAAGCCCGCTTGGGCACTGCGGACATTTTAAATTACAGGCAGTTGTAGGTTCTATAGATACGGCAATTGGGCTTCCCCAATGGATCGGTTTTTTAATCAATCTTGAAATCAAGTAAGAGAGCTTCAAAAGGATTAAATTCCAAACACGTCTTGGGTTTGTTGTTTTTAATATTTCTACTTTTCTGCTGCCCACTATGCACTTACATCTGAATTTTAGCTGTAAACATACAACATTGTGAGCGATCTTGTAAATTTCAATGGTTTAGACAGCCTGATTTAAGCTTTAAAATATTGTCTACTAGCTGGTTTTCTAGATTTAATTTTCGTAATTTAGCGGGATTACTAAAAAATAATACCATAAACATGAAGAAAATTTTACTATTGATGAGTGTTGCATTTATGTCAACACTTCTAAACGCCCAGGTAATATGTTACGTGGAAGCACCTTCTGCAAATGAAGGAAATTATGACTTTACATACGCCGAAGGAGCAACATGGGGAGTTGCAGATTTAACCAACCCTGCCAATTCTGTTCAAGGAACTATGGTAATGGTTGATGATGGAACTGCGGCCGACTCATTGGGATGTGATGTTTCACCTGCTGGAGCATACACTGGAAACGTTGCTGTTTTATACAGAGGATCTTGTGAGTTTGGTTTAAAAGCTAAAAATGCTCAAGATGCTGGTGCGATTGCTTGTATCATCATTAACAATTTAGGTGGTGCACCGGTTGCAATGGGAGCAGGAGCTGAAGGAATTAACGTTACTATTCCGGTAGTAATGATTACTAACACTGCGGGTGCTTTATTAAAAGCGGAAATTGAAGCAGGAACATCTACAGTGTTTATTGGTTCTAAAAACGGTTTATATGGTGATGATTTAGGTATCAGACCTGATGAAATCTTAAGAGCTGAAACTTTCGGTATTATTCAAGATTTAGCGCAAGACGCTTCTGAGTTTTCTGTAAAAGTTGGTGCTTGGGTAAGAAACTACGGAACAAATGATCAAAACAACGTTTCATTGAATTGTACGATTACTGGTGGTTCTTCTACATACAACGAGACTTCTACTCCGATTACAATTTTAGCTGGAGATAGTGTTTTTATCCCTCTTCCAGATTATTCTGAGCCATCTTATATGAATGACTATTATGATATGGTGTATACTATTAATATGACACCAACTGATGAGTCTACTTTTGATAACATGCAAGTTTCTGATTTTATGATTCAAGATTCATTACACTCGCATAGTAGATTAGATGCAACTGATGGTTCACCGGTTAGTACTACAAATCAATTTACAGCAGAAGATACTAGAACTTGTGTGTATTTTAGAGATCCTAATGCAAGTAGAATGGCAATTAACGGTATGACTGTTTCTGCTGGAACTTCTCAAAATCCAACACCAACTTCTTTAGATGGTGAGTTCATTGAAGTATTTGCTTTTAAATGGTTGAATAACTTTACTGATGTAACTGATTATGGTGATTCTACCATTGCTAATCTTCAAGAAATAGGAAGAGGAGATTACTTGTATATTTCTGATCAACAGTCTGAAGATATCTTTATTCCATTTAACAATCAAGTTCAATTAGAAGACGATCAGAGATATTTGTTCTGTTTAGATGTACTTGCTGGTGTTTACCCTGGTTATGATACTGATGTTGATTATACTGAGAATTATATCAATACTTCTAACCAAACTGGTGCTTATGCACAGCCAGTTAACGTAATAAAAATTAACAATGACGCTCAATACTATTTCATTGGATATGGATTAGATCAGTCATTGGCTGCTTCTATCAACATGTTTGATGCTGCTCAATTAGGAATTATGGAGAAACCAATGAAAGAAATCGTTGCTTATCCTAACCCTGCAACTGAGTTTATTAACGTTCCTTTAAATGAGGTTTACGGAGATGTTACAGTTACTATCACTGATATGAACGGTAAAATCGTAAGTACTCAAAACGTTTCAATGAATTCAAATGTATTAACTGTTGATGTTACGACTATCGCTACTGGAATGTATGCGTTTAACGTAATTCACGGTGATGAGTCTGATGTATTTACAGTAGCTGTTACTCGTAGATAATTTGGGTAAAAATTAATTGAAAGAGGCGGTGATTTCACCGCCTCTTTTTTTTGTCATTTTTTTCATGAATACTTTTCTAGAATATGCGTCATTTATTTTTCCCATCATTAGTTAAAGAGGGAGTTCACTAAAAGGATTGTTTAGATAAAG
>JAUHXX010000386.1 GCA_030426825.1 Bacteroidia bacterium
AATACAAGGTTTTAAAACGGCTTTTGACCATTCCATTTCATGAAGTATTGCACCTAAATCTCGTTGATCATTACGTTCAATGAAGTGAGTTTCCACGGTGGGTATTCCTTTGGCAGCTAAATCTCCTAGATAATGTTTGTCCACATTCCAAAGGATTTGTTCAATCGAATTTACAAAAGTGGTTTGGGGTTTTACCTTATCAATCCACGCCATGAATTCATCAAAGCGGTGAAAGTAATCCCAGATTGTTCTAAACACACAAACTTTAAATTGACTCCAATCTACATTTTGATCTGCCCAATCCAAAATTTCTACTGAATATCCCAATTTTTCAAGGGCTGACTTGACTAAGCCATCCTCTTGTAATACTTGATCAATATACCAATCTGTAGTTGTTGGATTGACGTATTTATTCTCTGTGAGTAAAGCTATATCAATTGTTTTCGAACTCATCCTTCGTAATTTTATAATAGACTGAATTTTCAATGCCTTCGCAAGGAGCGTGCTTCCAAAATTTCATGCCTATTTTTTCTAATATTTTTATTGATCCAAGATTATCCTTAGCAGTTCTTCCAATGATTTCAGTGATACCTAAGGTCTTGAAACCATATTCTAAACAGACTTTAGCGGCTTCTGTTCCGTATCCCTTATTCCAATATCGTTGATGATAGCGATATCCTAAATCTATTGATTGATCTTCATGTTCTTTTAGACCACACCAACCTATAATTTCACCCGAGGCTCTATCAATTACCGTCCATCTTCCAAAGCCTGAATCTTTGTATGAGGAGTAATTTAGAATCAAGTCTTCTGCTTCTTTAATGTCCTTAAAAGCTTTGTCTCCAGTGTATTTCATTACTTCATTATCATTATTCAAAGCATAGAAATTTGAAGCATCCGAAAGTTCAAACGGTCTAAAATCTAGTCTTTTACTTTGAAATAAAATCTTCATTAGAAGTGAATGGTCAAGGCGTTTTTTAAAAAATAGTTCGTTTTTCGGACATCAGTGATATCTCTATTATCATGAGTGATTGAATAAATTAATCTAAAACTAAGATACTTATTGATTTTAAATCTAATGTGCGTTTCATTTGCAAATCGATAACTTCCAAAATCAATCATTTTTGGCTGAAAATAGGAGATGGTGTTCATACCAATCGATTCGCTAAACTGTCCATCAAAAGATAAATAGGATGTAGAGAGGATGTCCCTTGAATTCCCGTTATCAATAAGTTCTTCATATTCACCCATAAAACCTGTTCCAAAGCTTAATTGATAATTTTTTTGATCAATAATGTTGAACCGGAATCCCGTCCCAAACAACAGTCGGAGATTTATTTTTTGAATTTTATTGAATTGACCTTGCTGAAAAACTTCATAAACAACACGTCCAGAATCTTTTAATGTGTAATTGTATCGAAGGTGTTCATATCCTTTATTGATGAAATCGGCAGCATCAGACTTAACAAATGAATGATCGGTAATCAGTAAACCTTGATGCTTGTTTTTAACATAACCAATTCTAATCTTGTCACCAATTTGAAGCAGTTGTTTGGTGTTCATGGTCAAGTTCAAATTCAATTCGGCGCTACCGTTAAACCCTTGTTTGTTGCCATCAAGTCGTTTGTTTTCAATATTTACGATTTGCGAAGATGCGCTTAATTGTATACCAATAAATAGAAGAAAAAGAAGAAGTTTCATTTGCTCAAAATTTTGTGCAAAAATAAAACTCTTAATAAGGTATTAGAAAATTCTAGAGATCACTTAACCAAGAAAGTGCCTCGGCCTCAGTTTCAAACACTAATACTGGGTGAGAACTTTGCATGACTGCAGACGCCGCTTTTAAATACTCACGTGTCTTTTCATTGGATGAAACAAGGGCTTCTCCTGTTTTTTGTCTCACACGTCCGGTAATGTATCGTTCACCTATATCCCTGCTAATTTCAATACTGCCTTCGAAAAATACGAGTAGTTTTAAATTAGAAAGGTCCTCATCATTATTCAATTCGGTATAAGCTAAACGGATTTTTTCTAAGTGGTGAGAATTTATTAAACATCCATCACAATAGGATGTACGCATTAAATCCTTAGACACAACTTCGATAGTTGCACAATCAACTTTTTTGGGCATGAATTGAGTTTTCAGTAAAGTGTAATTATTTTTTAGGCGTTAACTCCTAAAACTTCTGCCATTTTCTTTCCAATTTCAGCTGGAGAATCAACAACATGAATTCCGTTTTCACGTAAAATTCTCTTTTTAGCTTCTGCTGTATCGTCTTCACCACCAACAATTGCACCGGCGTGACCCATTGTTCTTCCTACAGGAGCAGTAACTCCCGCAATAAATCCAACAACTGGTTTTTGATTACCGTTTTCTTTGATCCAAGCAGCTGCTTGAGCTTCTAGGTTTCCACCAATCTCACCAATCATTACAATTCCGTGGGTATCTGGGTCGTTCATTAATAATTGAACAGCTTCTTTTGTTGTAGTTCCAATAATTGGGTCTCCACCAATTCCAATTGCAGTTGTAATTCCTAAACCTGCTTTTACTACTTGATCAGCAGCTTCATATGTCAATGTACCTGATTTAGAAACGATACCAATGTTACCTTTTTTGAAGATGAA
>JAUHXX010000064.1 GCA_030426825.1 Bacteroidia bacterium
TTTATTTGGTTAATTATTGATTATCTATTTTCTACTGGAACGAAATCTCTTGCGTTAGCACCAGTATAAACTTGTCTAGGTCTTCCAATTGGATCTCCGTTATCTAACATTTCTTTCCACTGTGCTATCCAACCTGGCAATCTACCTAATGCAAACATTACCGTAAACATCTCCGTTGGAATTCCAATGGCTCTGTAAATGATTCCTGAATAAAAGTCAACATTAGGATACAAGCCTCTTGACTTGAAATATTCATCTTCTAAAGCAACTTTTTCTAATTTCTTAGCAATTGCTAAAGTCGGATCATCAATTCCTAATTGATCTAAAATATCATCACAAGCCTTTTTAATAATTGTAGCTCTTGGGTCAAAATTCTTATAAACTCTATGTCCGAAGCCCATCAATCTGAACGGATCTTCTTTATCTTTTGCTTTAGCAATCCATTTCTCAAGATCTCCACCGTCATTCTGTATCATTTCAAGCATTTCAATTACAGCTTGATTGGCTCCACCGTGTAACGGGCCCCATAAAGCAGAAATACCTGCAGAAATTGAAGCATACAAGTTAGCTTGAGAAGAACCTACGATTCTTACTGTTGAAGCAGAACAGTTTTGTTCGTGATCAGCATGTAAGATTAATAATTTATTTAATGCAGCTGCAATAACTGGATTCGGCTCATAATCTTCAGTTGGCATTGCAAAACACATGTGCATGAAGTTTTCAATATACCCTAAATCATTTTTCGGATACATGAACGGGTGACGAACGGCATTCTTATAAACCATTGCCGCCAAAGTAGGCAATTTGGCAATTAATCTTTTAATTGACAATTGGAAAGCTTCTTGAGATCTGTTTGGATCTTGAGACTCAGGATAAAAAGTTGACATTGAACATATCATTGATGCCAAAATACCCATTGGGTGAGCTTTAGCTGGATACGCTTCAAAAAATCGCTTCATGTCTTCATGAACCAATGTGTGATGATCTATTTCATCTTCAAAAGTCTCTAACTGAGTTTTTGTTGGCAATTCACCGTTTAAGATTAAATAGGTTACTTCTAAGAAAGATGCTTTCTCAGCTAGTTGTTCAATAGGATAACCTCTATATCTTAAAATTCCTTTTTCTCCATCCAAAAAAGTAATTGAACTTGTACAAGAACCTGTATTCTTAAAACCACGATCGAGTGTTATATAACCCGTTTGAGCTCTAAGCTTTGAAATATCTAAAGCCTTTTCATTTTCTGTTCCTGTAATAACTGGAATTTCGATTACTTTTCCATCCAGTTCAATTTTTGCGATTTCTCCCATTGTTGTTTCCATATATTATCTAAGCCGATTTAAAATTGTCCCCCCTAATATAGCAGGAATTTTGAAATTAATTTGCTCAAATCACTTTTTTTATTTCTCTGTAAAGCTAAGCCCCTTGTTTAGTTCAGGTTATAATTCATCTTCAGATAAGACAACTAAGAAGTCACCTTCTTCAATTTTAACTTTTTCATCTTTTGGTAAATTCAAGCGAACACCAAAATTTGAATCTGAATCTTTACTCATGGCCCCTTTTCTAATACCAAGGCAAACCTCTTCTCTTTTACCCGCAAGCCCGATCAAATCACCAAACCTCACTGTTTGAGGAAATTCAGAAAAATACAAATCAGCTGGCTTTACATAAATCTCAGACCCGTCTTCAGAGAACAGGTCATCATACAACGCTTTAATCAATGGCTCTTCCGATAATTGAGCTAGAATCATAGTGATCAGTTTGTTACTGATAATGAAATCATCCACATCCGTCTGCGTGATAATTTCTTGATTTTCAGAATTTAAAACTTGTGTAATGATATTAGTTGTCACCTCTATTCCACTCTCATTTTTTATATTTCTTAGTAATAGCAAGATGATAAGCGTATCAGAATCAATTTTATCTGCACTTAATTCTTCAGTATTCTGAGATAGAATAATGATGTTGTCATTCGCAAAAGGATCCACCTCCTGTAAATTCTCAAGTTTTAAAGGATCAGAATTCACCAACTCTATTTCGAAATCAGTATAAGCCTTTTTCATCTGATTCACCTTCGATTTCAGCTCATCAGAAGGTTCGTTAAAAAGAATTTTAACTTTAGTACCTGCAGTAAGATAATCAGCCGATTCACGAATAAATATCTCGGCCACATTATGCCATCCTAAAATCAAGATGTTTTTGCTTCGCTGCTCCAATTTTTTACCTGAAAGCTTAAGCTCCACCGGCTTAATGATAGGACTTGATTCAAAATTAATGGTAGAATCATCCTCTGCTAAAATAATCACCTGATCTTCTTTTACCAACTGGTAATCCTCTTCTGGTCTTAATCTCAGTCCATCTTCTTCATTATAAACCCCAAGCGGAACACCATCTTTGAAATGGTAAGGCAAGTCTCCGAACTTGACGCCGTTCCATTTATCTTCATAGAAATAAACCTCACAACCATCAAATGACAGCATTTCGTTGTACACCATCTCTAAGCCACTGGTTAAAGAGGTTTGAACGAGTAATTTCCCCATAATATCCCAGCTATCTAAAGCTATGATATTATCATCTTTAAAGAAGGATATTATCTCTCGCTTCTCTTCAGTAAATATTTCGGCAATAATTGGAATGTCATTAGTGCCATCCTGACAAGAAATGATGGCCATTATTGATTTAACGGCTAAAACATCAGAACCTAATTTATCAGCATGACTGCTGCTTTCAGAACAATTCGCAAGCAATATAACAGACTTCGCCCCTGTTATATTTACACGCTTCAATTCATTAATATTTGCGTAGTCCCCTGTTGTGGTAACAATTCTGGTAGTTTTTGTATCCGGCAATCGTTTGGCAATCAAATCGTCCATCTCCTCTTTATCTTCATTAGACAAAATAACGACACTGGCATATTTTTCACTTTCATTAGCAATAATCAATTCGCGAATGATATCAACGACTCTTTCATTCCATCCAAGAATCAATGTATGTTCTTCTTCAATGACTTTACCTCTTCCTTTTCTGAAGTTATAAAAGACATTTTCTAATGTAGTAGTAATGAAGGCAATCAACATGGAGAGAATGATTACACCAACAACTCCAGAAAGTATCGTAGTAATTTTCAGCCATGAAGGGGCTGCATTGTCTTGATTCATGTTTCCTGGATCGGTTAATTGCAACCAGGTTGCCCAGATATCGTCCCAAAACGATCCGTGATCAGGATGAGCCAAATCAGGGTTTGACTGAAGCATTAAGAATCGGATTCCTATAATTAGGATAAACAATACCATGAAAACTACAAATAGACTCATGAAAATTGAAGAACCGCCCTTATTTAAATAACGCTCAAAACGATACTTCAATTTATCTTTTCTGGAAAATGCCATAAAACAAAATTTTGATGAAGATAATCATGTTTTCAATTTTAATAACAAATCCAATTTCAAGTCCGTCAAAAGTTACACCTGACTTGTTAAAAAAGCTCAAAATTACCGTTTATTAAGTCAGTCTTAAAAAATCATAAAACATTGATTTAAAATAACTTACAAACGATAAGAAGCGTTAAGTTTGAAATAAAAAACATATGAATAAAGCAGCAATATTAATTTTATCACTGGCGATTTCACATCAACTATACGGTCAGGATAAACGACATGAAATCGGTTTAGAACTCAGTCCTATTCACGGAAGAATCAGTCCAAGTATCAATTATTTATTCTCCATTACCCCAAAAGACCAATTGGATTTCACGGGAAGTTTTGCAATGGGTAGAGGTCAGCAAAGTGATTTTATATCCAGTACTTTCTCAGCCTATTATAAACGAAAATTCAATATTATTGAAGGCCTGTCCTGGTATGTGGGACCTGGTGCATCATTAAGGTATGGTCGAGTATCAGCACCAACATTGCAAGTATTTGATCTTGGAATTGGCGCTCAAATAGGATTAGAATATGATTTTTCTAAACATAATGTTCCAATCGTATTTGGAATGGATATCAAGCCTGAATATCACTTCGGATCAGGCTTCAATTATTTTGGTGTACAGCCCGGCGCCTCAGTAAGATTCAAATTCTAAAATTACTTCTTAGTGTATTTTTTTAATCTGGAAATCAATTCGCTGGGTTTTTGATACCCGGCGATTGATCCTATTTTCACTTCTCGTTTTGACAATACAATGAATGAAGGAAAACTCATTTTTCCTGCTAATAGATTCACTGCTAACTCATTATAGGTTTTACCGTTGTAATTTTTAAGCTCGTACAACTTTTCTTTAAAAACTATTGCTTCCTCTTTTTCCGCATTCATTTTTACGGAATAGAAATGTTCGTTCATGTAGGCCACTACATCCTCATCCTTAAAGGTAGATTGATCCATTTTTTTACACCAACCGCACCAATCGGTGTAGATGTCTATAAAAATGAATTTCTTTTTTTCAGAATTTTTGTCAATGGCTTCTTCGAAACTGAGCCATTCAATTTCTGCATCATTTTCTTTAAATCTAACCGCCTGGCCCGCATCTCTTTGAAAGATGTCATGAGCAAACAAGCTTAAACTACTCATTAAAAATATTGCAATAATTGTAATCTTTTTCATACTTAAATGACGAATGACTAACTCTAAAGGTTTTCTAGCGTAAAGGTTAACATTTTGTTAAATAAATGTAGCCTCGTGTATCCTCCATAAATTCCGTGATTCTTATTGGTATATATAAACATTTCAAAATCTTTATTCTCTTTCACCAACGCATCCACCATTTCCATTGTATTCTGAACATGAACATTATCATCACCAGAACCGTGAACAATTAGATACTTCCCTTTCATTTTTTCGACATGATTAATAGGTGAGTTATCCTCGTATCCATCATTATTCTCTTTAGGAGTTCTCATAAATCGTTCAGTATAGATATTATCATACCATTTCCAGTTAGTAACAGGAGCAACAGCAATTCCCATTTTAAAAACATCAGCTCCTTTCGTCATACACAAAGACGTCATATAACCTCCATAGCTCCAACCCATAATTCCTATTCTTTCTGGATCTACAAAATCCCATTTTTGAACTTCTTTAGCTGCAGCAATCATATCTTCTGTTTCATATTTACCCAATTGCAAATAGGTCGATTTTTTAAACTCAGCACCTCTAAACATGGTTCCTCTGGTATCAACAGAAATTACGATATATCCCTTTTGAGCAAGTAATTGGTGATACAAAAAATTAGAACCAGCCCAAGAATCGGTAACTGTATTGTGTCCTGGACCATTATAGATATTGAAATAAACCGGATATTTCTTAGCGGCGTCAAAATTCGGAGGTTTTACGATAAAGGCATTCAAATCATATTTTCCTGATGCATCTTTTAGCGTAATAAATTCCTTTTTAGCAAGGTTATAATTTGAAAGCCTTTTCTTCAGGTCTTCATTATCCACTAAAACATCAATTTCTTTTCCTTTAGCGTTATGAACTGATATCCTTGAAGGTGCGTTAGCGTTTGAATAATAATTAATATAATACTTCATGCCTGTACTAAAACTTGCATCATTTGTGCCTTTTAAACCTGACAATTTAGTTTTACCTGAACCGTCAATTTTCACTGAATAAAGATCTTTGTAAATAGCACCTTGCTCTGCAGAAACATAGTACACAATTCCTTTTTCGTTGTTTACCCCTTTCAGTTCAACAACATCCCAATTTCCTTTAGTTATTTGATTCACAGAACCGTCCAAACCTACACGGTAAATGTGGTTGTAGCCATCTTTTTCTGATGTTCGAAGAAAAGATTTTCCGTCTTTCAGAAATATTAAATTGTCGTCTATTTCTACATAAGTTTTAGAAACATCTTTATGGATTTCTTTGATTTGTGTCGCACCTTCTTTATAAGTTACTGTATTGTAAACCAATTCATTTTGATGTCTATTCAGAGTCAGATAAACCAGTTGATTATCATTCCTTGTCCACTTCATTCTTGGGATATACTCATGCTCTCCGTGTTCAACTTTAACTGATTTTGCCGATTTTAACTCATAAATATGTAAGCTCAATTCTGAATTATCCTCCCCTGCTTTTGGATACCTAAAAGTGTACGGTTTAGGATATAAGTCGTTTGTATAATAATTCATAGTAAATTCTTGAACCTTACTCTCGTTGAACTTCAAGTAAGCAATCTTGGTTCCCTCAGGTGACCATTCGAAGGCTTTTGTGATAGAGAATTCTTCTTCATAAACCCAATCTGTACTTCCATTAATGATCTTATTCATTTCTCCATCTGTAGTCACTTCTTTTATTGTACCGCTTGCCAAATCTTTGATTAAAATATCATTGTCGTAAACAAAAGCCACCTTACTTCCGTCAGGAGAAAACTCAGCCAACATTTCTTTCGCTTCTTTATCGTAAAGTGCCTCTGAAGTCTTTGAAGCAATATCAACCACATAATATTTGGCAGTAAAACTTCTTCGATAAATGCTTTTAATTTCTGTAGCAATTAAGAGTTTAGATTCATCAGCATTGAAAAAATAATCTCCAATTTCAATCCCCTTAAGTATCGCCCCATCTATAATTGTCGCTACGGGCTTTGAGAAATCTTTGTAATTGTATTTAATGATTTTATTCTCTTCAAGCGTTGAAAAATGTTCACCGTCATTCATAGAACGAACAGAATACACATAATCTCCGCTAAACTCGGAAGAAGACCAGATTAATTCATTGGACAATTCTTTTTGTTGAGAAAAACCATTACTCAATATGGTAATAGTAGCAAGCGAAAGTAGTATTAGATGTTTCATTTATGTTATATTGTTGATACGAATATATCAATTATTTTGCCAGACATTCTTTTATGTTTTTGTCGGTCAATATCTTATTTCAAAGGAGGATACGATTTGCAAATTTCAGCAACCTGACTCAACTTATCATCCAATGGTCTGGCAGCTTCTATCCAATGAATCTTATAATTATTCTTTTCCATTCTTCTAAACCAGGTCATCTGTCTCTTAGAGAATTGATGAATCGCAGTCTCTAAACCGAAATAAAGCTCCTTTTTTGTGATTTTATTCATTAAAAAATCGCTCAGCCACTTATACTCCAAACCATAATAGGCCATAGATTCATGACTTAATCCATTAGCCAGTAAAGCCTCAGCTTCTTCAATCAAACCATTATTCAATCGATAGCTCAATCTTTTGGAAATTTTGCTCCTTCTCAAATCCCGGTCAATAGTTAAACCGAAGATAATTGAAGGCACCTCAGGGTAAGCTCTTTTCTTCCATTCTGGGTGCAATTTTAAATAATTCGACACCTGAATCGCGCGCACTTTTCTTGGCTTGGTTTGATCTCCAATTGCTTGCTTCACTTCAGCATCAGCAAGTTCATACTGCTCTTCGAACTCATCTTTGGTTAAGTCATTTAAACCCTTCTTTTCTGAAGGATCTGAAGGAATACCCAAATAACTGTTCCCTCTCAATGCTGCCTCTATGTACAGTCCGCTACCTCCACACAATATCGCTTGTGTATCCCTTTCATTCAATTCATTATAAACTTTATGAAAATCAACTTGATACTCAGCTATATTGTATTTATATCCTGGATCATGAATATCAATTAAATGAACTGGAATTGCTTCTCCATCAATGATGTATTCATCAAGATCTTTTCCTGTACCGATATCCATACCCCTATATACCTGTCTACTATCCGCCGAAATGATCTCAGCCTTAAGATTACTCGCTAAATGGCAAGCCAATTCGGTTTTGCCGCAAGCAGTCGGTCCCAATATGGTAATCAATGGTTTAGGCATTTCTATTCCAAATTCGCCAGGCCTCTTCAGCCTGTTGCTCTAGCATGGTGCGACCATTTAAAATCCACGCTCCATTTTCTTCTGAACGCTCTAGAAATCTAGTTTTCGGAGGATTATATATCAAATCAACAACTAAATGTTTAGGTGTTAAAAGTTCGTAAGGAATTTTAACTTCTTCTTTTACATTAGGATAAGTGCCAACTGGCGTGGTATTCACAATCATTTTACATGCATCAATCATGGTATCATTGATATCCTGATAGGCAAATTCAAACTCTCCTTTAGGATGTCGGGATATGTAAATCACCTCCGCTCCAATCTCTTCTAAAACATGCGCAACAGCTTTTGATGCTCCGCCTGTACCTAATATCATTGCTTTCTGATGATGAGATTTAAAAAATGGTTTTATCATTTGTTTAAAACCGAATACATCCGTGTTATGTCCGATCCATTTTCCATCAATAATTTGAACGGTATTTACGGCGCCAATCTGCTCTGCATCTGTACTCATTTCATCCAAAAAGGGAATAACTGATTCTTTGTAAGGAACTGTGACATTGAATCCTTTTAAGTCAACCATATTTCGAAGTTCTAACACTTCAGATACTTCATTCAATTCAAAGTTCAAGTAATCCGACTCAATCTTCTCATTTTCAAACTTTTCTAAAAAAAACTTTCTAGAAAACGAATGCCCTAATGTCCTACCAATTAATCCAAATTTATTCATTGAAAAATATCATAAAAAAAGGGATCTCGATAAAGAAACCCCTCTCTGTAATTGAATTTAAATTAAACTCTAATGAGCCAATTAAATTTATCATCAATATTTCCTTTTTTATATTCAGAAATATGAGCTTTTATTTTATTTGAAAAAGTTCTTGATTCAATACTTGGCAACTCATAAGTTTGACCGTCATAACCGATATGACTAATAGGCGCTATTGTAGCCGCAGTACCCGCTCCAAACGCATCTTGTAAAGTACCATTTTTGAGGGCATCAATAATTTCGTCAACTTTTACAGCTCTTTCTTCTACTTTATATCCCCAATCTTTAGCTAAATCTAAAACTGATCGCTTAGTAATCCCTTTAAGAATGGTGTCTTTTGATTCATCTGGAGTGATGATGGTGTCATTAATTACGAAAACAACATTCATTGTTCCCGCCTCTTCAATGAAAGTGTGTGTTTTAGCGTCTGTCCAAATCAATTGTCTAAACCCTTCTTCTGCAGCCAATTTAGCCGGATAAAGAGATGAAGCATAATTTCCAGCAGCCTTTGCACGTCCAACCCCACCTTCTGCAGCTCTAGTATAATATGTTTCTATTTTGACCTTTACCGGATCTGAATAATAAGCACCAACTGGACTTGTGATAATAACGAACTTGTATTTTTCTGAAGGTCTAATCCCTACATAATCATCTGTTGCAATCATGAACGGACGAATATAAAGCGATTGCCCCTCGTTTGACGGTACCCAATTTCTATCTAAATCTATTAAGGTTTTTAATCCTTCAACAAAAATTTCCTCAGGTAAAGTAGCCATGCACATTCTTTCAGCAGATTCATTGAATCTCTTAGCATTATCAACTGCTCTGAATAACAAAATTTCCCCGCTCGAACTTTTCTGAGCTTTCAAGCCTTCAAATATCGCTTGTCCATAATGTAAAGCTGATGTTGCAGGATGTAAGTCTAAATTCCTAAACGGAACGATCGTTGGGGTTTGCCAAGCACCGTCCGAATAGTCAATCTCAAACATGTGATCTGAAAAGATTTTACCAAAAGGCAAATTATCAAAATCAACTTGTGAAAGTCTAGAGTTTTCGGTCTTTGTAATGCGAATGTTGTTTACTACTGTATCCATGAATTTGGCTCGTTTTAGTTCCGCGAAGATAGTCATTTATTCTTGTTTTATCAAGCAATATTTAATTGAGCTGATTAATTTAAAACAGGTTGTTCACTTTCTTTCTATTTTCGTAAACAAAGACCATTGAACATTCTTATTTGAATAAAGACACTTGGAATCAGCTAAAGACATACTAAAGCAATATTGGGGACACGAATCATTTCGTAAGAAACAAGACAAAATCATAGATGCTGTTTTGAATGGTCAAGATGTTTTAGCCCTTTTACCTACGGGCGGCGGAAAATCAATCTGTTACCAAGTTCCAGGAATGTTATTACCAGGTACCTGCTTGGTCATTTCGCCACTTATTGCCTTAATGCAAGACCAGGTCAACCAATTAAACAAAAAAGGCATTCAAGCTAAGGCGCTAACTTCTACTCTAACGAAAAGACAAGAGGACATATTATTGGATAATGTCATTTACGGAGGTATAAAATTCCTTTACGTATCTCCTGAGAGATTAAAAAACAGGTTGTTTCTGACGAGATTCGAAAAAATGAAGATCAATTTAATTGCAGTTGATGAAGCACATTGTATATCACAATGGGGTTATGATTTTAGGCCTTCATATTTAGAAATAAACAAGCTAAGAGAAATTAAACCAAACACCCCAATAATTGCACTCACGGCTACTGCAACCATAGACGTTGTAGACGATATTCAAACGAAACTTGAATTTAAATCGAAAAACCTTATTCAGGATAGTTTTCTGAGAGAAAACGTTCATTATAAAGTTGAACAGGTAACTAATAAATTCAATAGACTTTTAGAATTACTCAAGAATCAAAAAGGATCTGGAATAATTTATTGCACTACCAGAAAGGAGGTTAAAAACCTCACAGTATCCTTGATAAAAAAAGGGCTATCTGTTGATTTTTATCACGGCGGTTTAGCCCATGATATTAGAAAACAACGTCAAGAAGATTGGGTTGCAAACAAAACACAATGGATCGTTTGTACCAACGCATTTGGAATGGGTATTGACAAACCTGACGTGAGAAATGTAATTCATTACACAATCCCAGAAACCATTGAAGCCTATTTTCAAGAAGCAGGTAGAGCGGGAAGAGATCAGCAACTTGCTAACACCACACTACTTTACGAGCCGATTGATATTAAAAATCTAAAAGAGAAAATCGATAAAAAATATCCTTCAATTGAGTTCATTAAAACTGTATATCATGCCCTCGGCAACTTTTTTCAATTAGCTATCGGTTCTGGAAATGGCGAACAATTTGAAATGGATACGCTTGGTTTTTGTGATCGATTCAACTTTGATTTAATCGAAACATTTAATGCGCTTAAATTTCTCGAAATCTGTGGGTTCATTACACTTTCTGAAAACATTAGTAGATCAAGTCAATTGCAGATAATCGTTAGCAACCAAGAACTATACAATCAACAAGTTAAAAATAAAGATGTTGATAATATCATTCAGTTCATTTGCAGAACACAAATGGGAGTTTTTGAAAATGCAGTGAACGTGAATGAGCATAAAATTGCGACTCACTTAAACATGAATCTTAAACGAGTTGAAGAAGTATTGAACTTCTTAAATGAATTAAACATTATTGAATACAGTCCTAAACTTAACGGTAGTTATATCACTTATCAAACAGAAAGACTTGATTTATCAAACATTTCAATTAACCCGGAACTTTATCACAATCGAAAAAAAATAGCTCAGAAAAAGCTAGACGCAATGGTCAATTTCTTAGCAAATGAAAGTTGTAGTCAAGCCTATTTATTGAACTACTTTAGTGAAAAATCTGACTATCAATGTGGAACATGTACCTATTGTTTAAGTCAAGTCAAGCAAACTCAACTAACTGCAAATGAACTCAAAAATCTCTTGAAAAGTCAGTTTCAGTTTGTAGACAGAATAAACATTGAGGAAATAATTTCTCAAAACAAAACATATTCCAAGGAAAACCTACTAGAAGCTATCAGAGTATTAGCAGACAATGGCTTTATCGCTTTAGACGAACTTGGAAAGTCGGTGATTAAAAATTTCTAGTTTTTTGAAGGCGTCTCTTCAATCACTTTTACCAAAAATCTCCAAAACTTTTGAACTGATTTTATGTTAACTTTTTCATCTGGTGAATGCGGATGTCTGATGGTAGGACCAAAAGATATCATATCACATTGAGGCAAGTGTTTACCTAAAATACCACATTCTAAACCAGCATGACATGCAGCAACCTTAGGCTCCTCGTTAAACATGCTCACATAATTCGATTTTAACACTTCTAAGATTCTTGAATTAGGATTTGGTTCCCAGCCAGGATAATCTCCTGCTTGCACAACACTTGCACCAATATTTTCATAATGTAAACGCAATGCAGTGGCCACATCATCTTTACCTGACTCAACCATTGAGCGCTGTAAACTTTGAGTAATGAACTCTCCATCTTTAATGATCACTTTTGCTAAAGAAGTTGAAGTTTCAACTAATCCGTCAATTTTATCACTCATTTTCCAAACACCGTTTGGCGTAGCATAAATTGCAGCAATGATTTTAGAATTATCAGATTTAGAGAGCATTAGCTGTTTAGCTTCTGTAGATTCGCTCAACTTGAATACTGCGTTAGACTCCACTGTTGAGTATTCTGACTGAATCTCCTCTGTCAATTTGCTAAAAGAAGCAACTACTTTAGCTTCATCAGCTGAGTCAAAAGCAATAAATCCTTGACTTTCTCTAGGAATAGCATTCCTCAAACTCCCTCCTTCTAACTCTACAATCCTTAGATCCGTTAAAGCATTCAATCCAGCAATTATCCTATTCATTACTAGATTAGCATTTGCTCTTCCTGTATTGATATCCATCCCTGAATGACCTCCTTTTAAGCCTTTCACAGAAATTGAAAACACTTTATAGTTGTTAGGAATTGACTCAGTTTGATAGGACATTTTGGTATTTGTATCTATTCCGCCTGCACATCCAACCGAAAACTCATCATCATCCTCTGTATCTAAATTCAATAAGATTTTACCTCCTAATAATGAACCGTCTAATTCTTTAGCACCAGTCATTCCTGTTTCTTCATCAATAGTAAATAACGCTTCTAGAGCTGGATGTTGAATATCATTTGAAGATAACAAACTCATAGCTGCTGCAACTCCCATTCCATTATCCGCACCTAATGTTGTGCCATCTGCCTTTACCCATTCACCGTCTATCATAGACCGAATTCCTTCTTTGTCAAAATCAAATTGCGTATCCGAATTCTTTTGATGTACCATATCAATGTGACTTTGAAGAATAACCGTTTCTCTATTCTCCATTCCTGGTGATGCCGGTTTTTTAATGATCACATTGCCTATCTTGTCTTCCAACACTTCTAGTCCTAAAGACTTACCAAAATCAATCATGAACTGTCTTACACGCTCTTCCTTCTTAGAAGGACGCGGGACTGCGTTCAAATCTTCAAAATGGTTCCAAATAACTTTAGGCTCTAATTCTCTTACGCTCATTTTTTCTGTTTTGACTTAAAAAGTGTCGTGAATTTACTGCTTTTAGCTTAAAATAATAAACAAGGAGCCCATATTATTCAAAAATCAATGAAAGAGTAAATAAATTAACGGTCCGTTATTACATCTAGAATATTGGTACAAAGATTAT
>JAUHXX010000387.1 GCA_030426825.1 Bacteroidia bacterium
TTGTCAACTGTTTTTTATGAAGCATCTTATGATATCAAAGCAATGATGAAGCACCTATTTTCTGCCGAATGGTTTTATCAAGCACAAGGCAAATTGATCAAAGGACCAATAGAATATTTGGTAGTGATGGCTAAGACGTTTGATTTGAAATATCCAGATAAAAAAGCGGTTGGCGGAATCCAGCATTATTTGGGACAAGTTTTATTTGATCCGCCAAATGTGGCAGGATGGGCCGGAGGAAGACAATGGATTGATGCATCACGACTGGCCTTGCGTCTCAGATTAGGCTCATTGATTCTGAACAGAGGTTACGTGATGGATGAGTTGAGTCCAGAATTGGATGAAATGCTCATGAAAAAAGTAAAAAAGAAAGATTTAAAGTTTTACGAAGAGGTGGATTGGGATGCGTTTTGGGCAAAAAATAAAGATGCGGACATCTTCGATTTATTCATCCGAAACGAAAATGATAAGTTGAAAACGGATTTGAGTAATCCAGATGTAAAAACAGTAATTAGATTAGTCAGCACGCCAGATTTTCAGTTGACTTGATAGTAGGGACGAGCCGTCATACTGAGCTTGTCGAAGTAAAGGCGAAAGAACTAACGGATTGATTGGACTTCGACAGGCTCAGTCTGACATCAATCCAGAAACGAAAAGTGACGCCAAGGGCGTTACGCATAAAAACATGATTGATAATTGCACATTGAAAATTGATAATTGAAATAAACGAAGTTTATGAAAAGAAGAGATTTTATAAAGAAAACAGGAGTAATTACTGCCGGGAGTTTATTGATTCCTTCTTTTTTGAAGGCCAATATGTTTTCGGATAAATTGCTGTTGAGCAATAAAAGCCTAGTCGTTATTCAATTGAGCGGAGGAAATGATGGTTTAAATGCTGTGGTGCCTTATGGATTAGATGAATATTATCAAAACAGAACGGCAATTGGAATTGCAGAAAAAGAACTGCTAAAAATCGGAGACAAATTTGGATTTCATCCACAATTAAAGGGCTTACATGATTTACATGAAAAAGGTTTAATGTCGATCATTAATTCGGTAGGGTATCCGAACCCGAATCGATCACATTTCAGATCAATGGACATCTGGCACACGGCATCCGATTCAAATGAATATTGGCAAACAGGTTGGTTGGGAAGGTATCTAGATAACAATTGCGAACATGCTTATGAAGGAATTGAAATTGGCGGTAGTTTGTCTTTGGCCATGAGCGGTCATCATCATTCAGGAATTGCATTGACCAATCCTCAAGCATTTTACGACACCATTCATTCAGATTTTTTTAATGAACTGGGTGATCCAGCTACAGAAAATGGAGAATTGAATTATTTGTACAAGGTATTTAACGACACGAAGAATTCGGCCGAATACATCTATGATCAGTACAAATTAAAAAACAATGAAACTGAATATCAAGGACGATTTCCACAGCAACTAAAACAAATTGCAACACTAATAAAATCGGATATACAAACTCCTGTTTTTTATACCCAATTGGGTGGGTTTGATACGCACGTCAATCAAGCTCCAAATCAAAACAGGCTTTTTGAGCAACTGAATTCAGGAGTGACCACCTTTGTTGACGACTTAAAAAAAGACGATCTATTAAAAGATACAACGATTGTGATTTTCTCTGAATTTGGTAGAAGGCTAAAAGAAAATGCAAGTCGCGGAACCGATCATGGTGCAGCCAATGTGATGTTTGTGATTGACACTGATTTAGATAAAAAAGCGCATGGCTACAACAACATTGATTTATCAGACTTAGAAAACGGAGACCCTAAATACAAGGTTGATTTTAGGTCCGTTTATCAAGATGTTTTGTCAAATACCTTGGGAGTGAATGCTGAAAAAGTATTGGGCAAGCGGTTTGATGAAATGGGATTGTGGGGGTAATCAAAAGATCGAAAGGAGCTCACACTTTCTGACCTAAATCATTTTAGCGGATGAAGTCTATTTGCTTTATTCTAAAACAGACTTGATATATTTGTTCTATTCTAAATTAAAGAGCACCGCAACAAAATGAATTTCTCTTCCTCATCTTCAAAAAAAGCGCAAACTGCCATTGAATTATTGCAAACATTGCAACATTTCTTTGCAAAGTCATTGGAAAAATTTCAAGGAGATAAAGCAGAGTTTGAATCGGTTTCATGGCAAAGAGATCAGGGGCAACATGGAGGGGGAACAAGACTTGTTGCACCCAATGATGCTTTTTTTAATAGAGCATCTGTCAATTTTTCGCACGTGCATTATGATGATTTACCTGACAAAAAATTGGCTTCTGCAACTGCACTTTCAGCAATCGTTCATCCCGATAATCCTCACAGTCCATCTATTCACCTCCATTTTAGTTGGACAGAAATGCGAGATGGATCGGGATATTGGCGTATGATGGCTGATCTCAATCCATCTATAAAAGATCCGAAATTCACCTCACAGTTCAGAGCTGCAATAGAAGAAGAAGCTCATTCATATTTTGAAAAAGGTTTGGAGCAAGGAGATACCTATTTTTATATTCCCGCATTGGATGTTCACCGTGGAGTCTGTCACTTTTATTTAGAAGGATTTAATAGTGGTGATTTTGATCAAGACTGTGAAATGGCTAA
>JAUHXX010000388.1 GCA_030426825.1 Bacteroidia bacterium
ATCTAATGAAAATTCCTGTCATTTTTTAAGAGACTCTGAAAGGTTTGTTGAAGTAGAAATACACTATTCTAATTACAGACATCTCACTTTACACACCTCAGATTCGGTAATTTTTGAGAATACGATAGCATCAGATTCTTTGTCTATTCAATTTTTTGAATCAGGCAGTTCATTGATTTTGGATGTTGATAATACCTTTACTCAAGTAATTGTATCAAGAGGAACGGCTGATTTCGTATTGAGCGGTAAAAGTCAAAACAGCGTAATAAAAGTTCAAGACAATGGTTATGCTGATGCTTTAGATTTTAGGTCGCCTTATATGTTCGCTGCTTCGAGCTCTACAGCAAATCTTAAGCTAAATTTAGACAGTACTTCGGCAACTGTATTTTTGGATGGTTCTGGTGACATCTTATATCATGGCGAACCAAACTCTTTAAACCTGAGTGGTGCAGGTAGTGGAAAACTTATTAAATATTAATTTAAAAATAAGTTTGATATATTTTTATAAATGCTACATTTGGGCGTAAACCAATAAAAAAAATAAAATTATGCATAAGCAAAGACTATTTATCATTATCGCGGCTGGAGTAGCCCTAATAGCCTTATTTTTGCCGTGGGCATCAACACCCAGCATTCAGTTGTTTGGAATGGATATTCCATCACTGAAGATATCAGGATATCAAGAATGGACTGCTTGGGGGGCGTTTGGATTGTTAGCTGGTGCTGCTGGTCTTGCATTTTCACAAGGAGATAAAAATTTGGAATTAGATGCTGACAATAAGAAAAAAATAATGGGAATGACAGCTGGTGCGGTTGGGTTACTTTTATTTGGAATTTTTGTGAGATACGGCATTGGATTTGCAAGTTTCGGTGCTTGGATTTTGCTTCTCGCTGCAATAGCTGGATTAGCTGCGCCTTTTGTAATCAAAGGTGATGGAGGATTTGAAATGCCAAATAAAGATACAATTAAGGCAGATTTAGATGAAGATACTTCGAATTCACCCGAAGAAAAGACGGCAGAGTAATTTTTTACAATTAAATATTAAAAGCCCTGAAGAAATTTCGTTAGGGCTTTTTTTATACCCTTAATTTGTCGTCCAAAAGGATGATTTTCAATCTATAATGGAGAAAGATTAAAAAATATTGTTAATTTGGATAAAAAATAAAACCTATGAAATACCACGTAAAATATCAAGAAGAGTACTCAAGAGGGGAGCTTTTATTAAGAGCCTTTTTTGGTATGTTTTACATCATGATTCCACACGGAATTTTAATGATGATTTTGGCCATTGGATTAATGTTCTACAGAATCATTGCTTGGTGGACCATCTTAATTACAGGAAAGTTCCCTAAAAGCGCTTTTGATTATCAAGTTAAATTCATGCGTTACCAATTAAGAGTAAATGCAAGAAATTCAAATTTAGCAGATGGATATCCGGCATTTGGTTTAGATGGAACAGATGAAAATACAGACTTTGACATGCCTTATGTTGAAGAAATCAGTAGAGGTACTTTGATAATTAGAACTTTATTTGGGCCATTTATGATTTTCCCTCATGCAATCGCATTGATATTTAGAATGATTGGAACTATGTTCTGTGCAATTATCGGATTTTGGTCAATTTTATTGACTGGAAAATACCCTAAAGGAATGTTCGATTTTGTAGTTGGTACTGGAAGATGGGCTTATAGAGTTCAAAATTATTTGAATTTTTATACAGCAGATTATCCTCCATTCCATGGGAATGTTTTACCTCATGAAAACAAAGACGTTGAGGATGACATGGGAGGTGATGATGAGATCTTAGATGATATTTAAGAAAGTATCTTTTTAAAATAATTAAGCGCCAGGCAATAGTCTGGCGCTTTTCTTTTGTATAAGTTGAAAGGAATTCCTTGAATAAATGTCTAAATTTGTATCAAAGTTTAAAAAATGAAACTAGCATTAATTACTATCGGTTTGTTGGCATTGGGATTTGCAGGTATTGCAATAAAAATATGGGCAAAAAAAGGAGGCGAATTTGAAGGGACTTGTGCTTCAAATAATCCTATGATTAATGGAGATGGCGAAACTTGTAGTTTCTGTGGTGCCCGTCCTGATGAACAATGTTTGGCTGAAGAAGCTTAGGCTTCTTTTAGTTATGAGATAAGAACTATGAGTTATGAGATGCAGTCGGCTATAGTTTGGCTTTAACGGTTAGAATCGAACTTTTAATCATTTTCAAAAGCTCTTTTGACATTTTGCTCAATTCATCACTTTTATGTTTATTCAAGTAATCAGTAGCATTTAACAAATCAATCCAGTAAATACTTTCATCACATTCCTTTTGAGCGATAGCTAGTTTATGAATAAAATCTTTAGAACTTTCGGCGTTTTGAGCTTCTCGTATTAATGCACCTACTGCTGTTCCACTTCTCAGAAGCTGTTTGCTTATTACAAACTCTTTTTCCTCTTTTACAAGTGTCTTGTAGGTATTGACAATGTCAATCGAAAACTTGAAACTCTTTTCTGCTAGAATACTTTTAGCCATATTCTAAACTAGTGAAAATTGTTGATTTTCAAAATATTGTGTAAAAAAAAGAAGAAGCTACTTTGATCCTTCCATTCCTAGTGTTGTTTCTT
>JAUHXX010000065.1 GCA_030426825.1 Bacteroidia bacterium
GATACGTTGCTTCATTTCATTGCGCAACACTCGAACAAACCGTTTAGGAATATTTTTTATATTGAGTTAGATGAAGACTTTTTATGTATATATATTATTGTGCTCTGATGGGACCTATTATACCGGAATGACTTCGGATATAGATAAAAGATATATACAGCATCAAACAGCCAAAGATCCAACATCCTATACAGCAAAGAGACTTCCTGTTGAATTGTTATTCTATTGCTCCTTTTCATCACCTTATATTGCAGCTCAAAAAGAAGTGCAAATCAAAAGTTGGTCAAAAGCGAAAAAGTTAGCGCTAATCGAAAATCGTTTTGAAGACCTCCCTAATTTGGCTAAAAAGAGATTTAAATTATAACTTTCCCGATTAGAACAGAGTTGATTTTTCCAAGAGGTTTGTTCGAGTGATTCTGACGGTTAGTCAGAATAGTATCGAGAACATTTTAGCAGCAAGACCTTTTCGCAACTGTCTTCAATAATTCTAAATGTGTTCTCGATACATTGCTTCATTTCATTGCGCAACACTCGAACAAACCCTTTGGGAATATTTTTTATATTGAGTTAAATGAAGACATACTGCAGTGCTTCTCCAAGAGGTTTGTGTGAGTGATTCCGATAATTATCGGGATAGTATCGAGAACATTTTAGCAGCAAGACCTTTTCACAACTGTATTCGATAATTCTAAATGTGTTCTCGATACGTTGCTTCATTTCATTGCGCAACACTCGAACAAACCGTTTAGGAATATTTTTTATATTGAGTCAAATGAAGACATTCTGCAGTGCTCGAACGTGGCGTTGTGTTTTTATTTAAAGCCCTATCTTTGCACCAAATTTATGGGAGTTAAAATCAGAGATATAGATTTGGGAGATTTCCCTTTGTTGCTTGCCCCAATGGAAGATGTAAGCGACCCACCTTTCAGAGCCTTGTGTAAGCGCTACGGTGCTGACATGATGTATACTGAATTTATCTCTTCTGAAGGATTAATTAGGGACGCGGCTAAATCGGTCATGAAGCTGGATATCTACGAGTATGAGCGACCAATCGGAATCCAAATTTTTGGCAATAACATTGAAAGTATGCGGCAAACAACAGAAATTGTTGAACGCACCAACCCAGATGTGATCGATATCAATTATGGCTGCCCTGTAAAAAAAGTTGCCTGTAAAGGTGCAGGAGCAGGGATTTTGCAAGATATTCCCAAAATGGTTGAAATGACCAAGGAGATTGTAAACACCACAAAACTCCCCGTAACCGTTAAAACAAGATTAGGTTGGGATGACAATACTAAATACATTGTTGATGCGGCAGAACGACTTCAGGATATCGGAATAGAAGCAATTGCTATTCATGGTAGAACCAGAAAACAAATGTATAAAGGTGATGCAGATTGGAGCTTAATAGCTGAGGTCAAGAATAATCCAAGAATGAAAATCCCTGTTTTTGGAAATGGAGATATCAATTCACCAGAAAAAGCGGTAGAATATAAAAATAGATTTGGAGTTGATGGTGTGATGATTGGAAGAGCAGCTATAGGTAATCCGTGGTTTTTTAATGAGGTGAAGCAATTCATTAAGGATGGTACACATAAGGCACCTCCAACAATTTCTGAACGAGTGGCAGTGACCAAAGAACATTTGGATATGTCGGTTGAATGGAAAGGGGAAATTTTAGGAATCAATGAAATGAAACGGCATTATTCTAATTATTTTAGAGGAATCGCCAATTTCAAGCCATTTAGAACAAAGCTGGTAACTTCAATGGATTTGCAAGAGGTGTACGATACGCTTGCTGAGGTGGATGAAAAATTCAAGAGCGGTTATTTTTCTGAAGACTGAACCTCTTGATAAAATGGTTGTACAGGGATAAAAACACAATCATGAAAAATATTTTCACCCTTCTATTTATTACAATTACAAGTTTCTCATTTACTCAAAGCAGAGATGCAATTGATTATGAACGAATAGAGTTAGCTGGCTTGACTTATAAATCTTCTTACAACGTATTTTCAGAAGAGGATAGAAACCAATATATTTTGGAGGATTTTGTGAAGTTAAAATCGGGATATTCTTGGGGGAATTTTATAAGCTTTACAGAAAAATCTTTTCATACCTATTACAGCGCACCATGTGGTAATGATTGTTTTACTTCAGTGGATGGCACGTACAAGTTTGTAGGGGAAAATCGCATTCAAGTATTCGTAGAAACAATTAATAGAAGTGGGTTTTGCCAATTAAAATCTGAGGAGCCGCAAAAAAGTTTTGGAATCTATGAAATCAAACTAACTAAATCAGGATTGACTTTAACCAAAGAGTAGTTAAAAATAAAAAGGCCTAAAGCCTAATTTCCCTTGAGAAAGTTCTAAAGCTGGAAACGGGATTTTGATAAAATTTAGTCCTCTAAACACCAATTTCAATAATCGAGATTTTGTTGGTATGGCTTCAAAATTAATGTCGAGAGATAAAAAATACTGGCGGTAAGGTGTAAAGGAGGTGCTGTTCATTCCGTCCGTGTACACGAACGTTCCACCATCACCAATTAATTGATTATTCGTACTGTATCCTAGAGACAAATTTATCCATTCCGGTACTTTAGATTCTTTTTTAAACCAGTAAATAGGATTGAAACTCATCCAATACGTTTGGCCATTGTAATCTTTCAATAATCTAGAAGTGAAATCTGAACCCAAAACTTCTGGTCGATATTGTGTCAATTTTGAATCGTGAAAAGAGAATTTGAAATGAGCGTATTGTTTATCCCACAAATATTCTTGAGCAAAATAGGTTCCTGCTCCAATTGTGTTGAAGGCAACGTCAGACCAAGAAAATCCCCATTTGACATTCGTAGCATCTAGTAATTCGAAAGTTGTCATATATCCGAAACTGTAGGCTGCGCCAATAATTGCTGATTTCTTATGATCTAATCCGGACCATTCAAATAAGTCACCAACTGACCTCCCAAATTGCCAAGAAGTATACATGTGGCCCAGCTTATCCATTTGGTTCCATTCACGGCTGTCATCAAAAGTGTGGAATTTACTTTTTTCAAAATCTTTATACCAAACAAAATGTAGGGCGGATATTGATCCTGCCCAGGCTAATCCGCCGGTAATACTTACAGCAATTAACCTTTTTTTATTTAGGCTGTCGGCAGGTTCTAGGAACTTTTGTCCCATTGACTGAAAAGCCAAAAGAAAAACTAGAATTAGCGAGCCGAGCAAATTTTTCACTTAGCTAAATTACTGTTAATTCATTAGAATCGGTAATTTAGGCTTATGTCAAAAAAATCAACCATTGTTCTTTGTGCTATGTTTATTCTAGCGGCCTGCGGAACTTCTAAAGAAACTGCTGTTGCACCAAAAGATTATGAAACAGTTGCTGCTGAAAAGGGTTGCGACTGTGTCAGTAATGCAGGGAAATCATTGATTGAAGATAGAGACAGTTGTCTAGCTAACGGCATGGTTGAAGCCAGCAAAGAAATCCACGGGGACGAAAACGTTATGCCGTATAGTGGACTTACAGATATGCAAGAAGGAATAAAAATAATTCAATCTAAAATGATCGAAAGCTGCAATAATTAGTTGATAACTAGTTTGCGAACAATATTTTTGCTCAGAGAATTGAAATGGATGAAGTAAGATCCAGCATGGAAAGATGAAACATCAATGGAATTTTCGTTGATGTTTACTTCCTTGATTTTTCTACCCGAATTATCATAGATGTTGATTGAAATAAGATCATTTCTAAACTTAGGCATGAGATCGATATTGGCAGTTTTGCTAGTTGGGTTAGGATAAATCGCAATATCATCAGCAAAATCAATATCGTTGATTGAAGCATTACTGAATGAGGTCACAAATAAGTTGTCAAATTTAACATCCAACCAATTGTTTGTTGTGTAGTATCTGAATGCCAAGTACGAATTTCCAGCATGAGTCCCAACAGGAATCATCAATTCTTCATACCATGTATTGTCAGGGTTATAAGTTGAGTCAGAAAAGCTGTACAAAACGGTTTTAGTTGCTAAATCTGGGTCTGATGATCCGTTCAACAAATACAGCACAATGGTATCTCCTGCCATTGGAGTTCCAAAGCCGTTATAGTTATGCCATAAGGTGTCAATCCACCCGCCAGCACTAAAATCAAAAACCGGTGAAACGTACCAATCATCTGTCGCAACAGATCCACCAACTGGATAGTAATGTGCTAAACATGAGTCTGGGCTAACAGAAGTTGAGCCATCTTTTACCCATTCATAAAATCCTGTGTCGCCTTTTTTAATTTGTGTCCATCCTGCTGATTCTGAGGTATTATCCCAACCCGTATAATACGTGGTTTGGGCGAATGAAGTTTGAACAAGAATAAGAGCTGTAATAAGGAGGAAGGTAGATTTTAACATAACATCATTTTCTTTCAATGATGCGGTTTGCTTTAAAAAGGTTGCATCATGTCATATCGAATCCACTCAGGTATTTTTTAGATTGTTTGATTTGATCAATTTCTGAACTTGAATAATCAATAAATTTTGCCACAATATTGATGCTGTTATTTTCTTTTGTTTTTTGGATGAACCCCCAATTGACAGAGATTTGCTCGAGCATATTATTGTGCTGATCGGTCCAAATTAATAATGAATGTTTACCACTTAGGTGAAGTACGGCCTCCAGTAATTCTTCAACGCGATTCTCATAACCAGGTTTCCAATACAATCCTTCCGTTGCCAAGAACTCGTGATGTTTAGGATTGATTAATTTTCTGAGCCTTGGAATTCGGTGCGCATATTTTACTAAGAATTTTCCTTTTGCACCGGGTAAACTTTTTATTTTCCATGCAACTGGGTTGGCTTGGATTCCGGCCACTATTTCATCTCCATCTTTTAAAATGTAGAAGTTGTTGTCTTCAAACAAGTGGCAATCAGAGAAAAAATGAAAATCCTTATAAAATTCGCTAAGATCTGATAGAACCTTGTCTTCATCTGAAGAGTCAAGTACCGTTACATTGGCGCTTGATTTGGGTTTTACTCTTGAAAAAGCAGTGGTGGTAAAGCTTCCTATGTCTTGGAATCCGAAGCGTTCATTCATATTGAAAGACCGGAGGTTTTGTGGGTCAATAAATGCCCAATAAATACAACGATTCTTTTCTGGTTTAACAGGATTTAAATTACTGGTTTCAAAAAGTGCTTTGAAATATTGGTGAAACTGTGAAGTTGCGTTACCTTTTTGCTGTCCACCTTGAAAAACTTGATCAAAGGCAAAATACCTGATGTATAATCCTTCTTCGTTTTTGCCGTTTAAGGTAATTGATCGATTACAAATTGTAATGTTGCCAATTGCCTTATTATTCCGTTCTAAATAAATGAAGTTAGGATGGTTTAGGGCATGAATTTTACGCTCGGTATCTAACAATTGGTAGAGCGAACCATTAGTTCCAATGGTGGTTTGTTTCAGTAATTCAAGAACAGAGTTTGGAGCGGAGTTTGAGCGTTGAACCAAATTATGGATTCTCTCAAACATGCTACAAATCTATTTATACATCACAGATTTAACTGCAGCAATAACTCTTGCTGGGTTAGGAAGTGCTTCAGCCATTAAAGATGGGCTAAAAGGGAAAGGTGTATCTGATTGCATCACTCTTTTTACTGGTGCGTCTAAGTAATCAAACGCATAGTTTTGCAGGTGATAAGCAATTTCAGAAGCGATCGAAGCCAATGGCCAAGATTCTTCAACAACTACACAACGATTTGTTTTCTTAACTGATTCAACCACTGCTGGATAATCAATCGGTCTGATTGTTCTCAAATCAATGATTTCACAAGAAATACCATCCTTCGCTAATTCTTCAGCAGCTGCATGACATTCTTTGATGATTTTTCCAAATGAAACTAAAGTAACATCAGTTCCGGCTCTTTTTACATCAGCAACACCAATAGGAATAATGTATTCACCTTCAGGAATTTCACCTTTGTCTCCATACATTTTTTCAGATTCTAAGAAAACCACTGGATCGTTATCACGAATTGCCGCTTTTAATAATCCTTTTGCATCATAAGGAGTTGAAGGAGTGATTACTTTCAGTCCTGGAACGTGTGCATAAAAGGCTTCAAAACTTTGTGAGTGAGTTGCTCCTAACTGCCCCGCAGTACCATTTCCACCTCTAAATACTATCGGGCAACCAATTTGACCACCTGACATTTGTAAAATCTTAGCGGCTTCATTAATAATTTGGTCAGCAGCTAAAATCGCAAAATTCCAAGTCATGAATTCAACAATTGGACGCAATCCGTTCATTGCTGCGCCTACAGCAATACCTGTGAAACCAAGCTCAGCAATAGGGGTGTCAATTACTCGTTTTTCTCCAAATTCGTCAAGCATCCCTTGAGATACTTTATAAGCTCCATTATACTCAGCAACTTCTTCTCCTAAAAGAAAAACGCTGTTATCGGTTCTCATTTCTTCTGACATTGCCTCTCTTAAGGCTTCTCTGAATTGTACGGTTTTCATCTCACAAAAAATTTGCGCCAGCTTCTGCGCTAAAGCAAAATGCTAGACATTCGCGGCGGCGCAAAGCTACAAATTATTGCATTTATTGTTGAAATTAATAGCGACTTTTTATTGCCGCTTTTTTTTTAATGAAAATTTAGCCTTTAGAGGCTTTTATTTTTCGGTGATTAGGGTTATATTCGCAGCCCGTAAATTATATGCGGAATATTAAATAGAAAAAGAAATGGCATTAATTGGACAAATACAGAAAAACTCAGTGCTTTTGCTAATCGTTATTGGTGGAGCAATGCTAGCTTTTATCTTCACAGATTTTATGAAAGGTGGAGGCAGTGATGTAGAGTTTTTACCAACAGCTACCGTATACGGTGAGGAAATTGATGAAGAAGAATATTCTGAATTGAGAGATGTTTATGTAAACAGAGAAGAAAACAATGCGTTACAGCAAGGAACTGAGTTTACTGACCAGGCTGCTCAACAAGCAGAAGACCAAGCTTTCAACGAAGCGATCAGAAGAAATCTAATGAATCGTGAATTTGAGAAAGTTGGTTTGACTTGTACAAAAGATGAATTGAATGACATGATTCACGGAAATCATATCCATCCGTGGGTAGAGACAATTCCAATTTTTATTGGAGCTGATGGTCAATTCTCAAGAGATTCAGTTAGAACCTTCATCAACAACTTAGAGGTTGAGCCAGAAACAGATGAAGCTCGAGTTCAATGGTTAGAAGCACGTTCTCAGTGGAAAGCTTTTGAAGAAGAGTTAAAAGACACAAGAAAAGCGGATAAATACGTTGCATTGATTAAAAAAGGATTGTTCGTGAATTCTTTAGAGGCTAAGCATCAGTATTATGCAAGTAACGAAATTAGATCGGTAAGATTTGTGATTCAACGATACAATGAAATTCCTGAAGATGAGGTGTCAGTTACTGATGAAGAAATCAAAGCTTATTATGAAGAGCACAAGTCTGAGAAGATGTATGAGATGGAAGAGGCTAGAGATATTGATTATATCTTGATTCCAATTAAACCTACAAAAGCTGATTTAGAAGAATTACAAACTTCTATGGAAGGTTTAAAAACTAAGTTTGAAAAAACAGAGGATAATTTAGCTTTTATTACGTCTAATTCTGATTTGGTGGCTTCAACCGATACAGTTGAGTTCAGCATGGGAACTGCAGGAATTTCTTTACCTGAAAACCAGTTCTTCCCAACAGGGCAATACCCTGAATCAATTGATGAGGCTGTTCAAAATTCTAAAGTTGGTGATGTAATTGGACCTTTTGCTTCAACAACAGGACAAAATGAAACACCAGTTTCATTTATTGCTAAAATCACTGGACAAAGAGTTGAAAATCAAGCTTGGGTAAGACATATCTTAATTAAAGTAGATGCAACTAGAGATGAGCAAACTGCAAAAGCAATGTCTGATTCTATCATTGACGTGATTAAAGCTAACGATAACTTCGTTGAAATGGTAAATGCTGTAACAGAAGATCCTGGATCTATAGCTACTAATGGTGAATATAAATGGTTCCCAGAAGGGAGAATGGTGACAGAGTTTAATGATGCTTCTTTTAACGGAGCAATCGGACAATTGCAGTTGGTAAAAACTACCTACGGTTACCACATTGTTGAGGTGTTAGGAAGAGCAGAAAGAGTTGTTCCTAAAATGGCTGTAGTTGCCAAAAATGTGAAACCAACAGATAACACATTGAAATTTACAGAAGAGTCTGTTTATGATTTTATCTACAATGTAAATGAATCAGAAGATGATTCTGCATTCTGGAATATTTCTGCTGATAGTAATTATGCAGTTTATAATTCAAGAATTTTTATCAATCAAGGATACATTAATGGAGTAACTAAACCAAAAAAAGTAATGAAATTTGCTTTTGGTAAAAACGCTTTAGAAGGTGACATCTCCGATCCAATTTTAGATGGAGATAGCTATATTGTTGCTTTCTTATCTAACATTATTGAAGAAGGAGAGCCTAAATTTGAGGATGTAAAAGAGCAAATGAGATTCCCTGCATTGAAAGATAAACAAGCGCAAGTTTACATTGAGAAAATGTCAAACAAATCGTCTTTAGAAGAAGTAGCAAGTACTATTACAAACGGAACGGTATTGAACGCACAAATAACTTTTGGTGCTAATGCAATTTCTGGTGGTGGTGGAAATGAGCCGGAAGTGATCGGAAAATTATTTACTAAAATTCCTGAAGGGGCTATGACTAAGCCTATTCAAGGAAGATCGGGTGTTTATGTTTGTATTGTAGATAATATTACAGAAGCTCCTGAAACAACAGATTACACACAAGAAAGAGATTATTTAAGAACAGCACGTCAAGGCTCATCTGATAACTTGGTGATAAGAGCGCTAAGAGAAAAAGCAGACGTTGTTGATAATAGAAGAAAACGAGAATATCAATAGTCTAATTCGATATTTTGAAATCCTCTCCTGGTTCTGCCTCGAGAGGATTTTTTTTTCTCCTAAGTTTTTTAAATTAGATAACTTTGAAGTATGAAAAGTAAAACTGCAAAAGAAACATTAGCGATTACAACCAAAGTTGTATTGCCACATGAGACAAATTCTTTAGGGAAATTATTCGGTGGGGCTTTGTTGGCTTGGATGGATGAAATTGCCGCAGTTTCTGCTCACCGCCACTCAAAAAGAGTTGTAGTCACGGCATCAATAAATAACGTGTCATTTGGACAGCCCATTGATTTGGGTGCTATAGTTACCTTAGAAGCTAAAGTGTCAAGAGCCTATACATCATCAATGGAAGTAATGATTGACGTTTTTGTAGAAGATCGTTTAACAGCTGAAAAGAAAAAGTCAAATGAAGCTATTTATACCTTTGTGGCGGTTGATCAAAACGGAGGGGCAATTACAGTTCCTGAACTGATTCCTGAAACTGACGAAGAAAAAGAACGCTATGAAGCAGCGTTAAGACGAAGACAATTGAGCTTGGTGTTGGCAGGAAAAATGAAACCAAGTGAAGCAACAGAATTAAAATCAATATTTAGTTAAGATGAAAAAGTACAGTGCAATATTATTAAGTTTAATTTTAGTGGCCTGCGGAGGTGCTAACGAACAAAACGAAACTGAAGAAACAGTTGAAGAAAATTTAGTTGATACCGTTCAAGTTGATACCTTAGTTGAAGTTGCTGAAGAAGAAATGGCCTATAATTATTTTGAAGACTACGCCCAATTCGAGACAAAAGAAGAGATTTATGAGGCTTTTGGAGAAGAGAACCTAAAGGATGCAACAGAGTGGTATGCAGAAGGGACAGTGCAGCTTGAATGTACAACATTGAAAAATCCTGATAACGGCCATGAGATCAAGTTTGTTTTTGATGAAGAGAATCCAAAAAAACTAAGTTCAATTGAGGCGAGATTCTATACGTCTGCCGGAGACAGCGAAAATCCCGTAACTCAAAAAATTGAAACGAAATGTGGTACTTATACAGGAATGACGTTTAATGAACTCAGAGATTGGAATGAGGAAGAGTTTGAATTCAGTGGATTTGGATGGGACTTTGGTGGAGGAATCATGCCTTCAACAGGTTCAAAAATTGAACAATGTAAAGTAATGATGATGCTGGACTACGATTACAATGATTCGGATCAGGAACTGTTCACATCCTTATTAGGAGACCAAATTTTTAAATCTGATAATGAAAATGCGGTTAAGGCACCAATTTTCATTGGGTTCTTAACTTATTACTTAGCTCAGTAAATTTAGCTATTTACCGCCCTTAGAATTTCTTGGATATCTTGATTTTCCATGCACTTAAAGTGCTTTTTGGGGCATTTTTGATAGCCGATTTTTGAGCATGGACGGCAGTTGATATCAACTTCATGTATGGAGTAGTTATCTTCGTTTTGAGGCTGATAAGGATACATGCCGAGTAAAGGTGTTGTATTGCCCCAAACAGATACGATTGGTTTATTAAATGCGCTGGCAATATGCATTAATCCCGTGTCGTGGGTGATGACTTTCACAGCTTGTCGAACTACTGAAGCAGATTGATTGAGATTAATTTTACCCACCATATTAATAACTTGTTGGCATCTCTCTAAAATTTGTGCTGAGGCCTCAATGTCATCAGGTCCTCCAAGGATAACAACTGGCAGCTCACATCCTTGAATGATTTCAATTATTTTATTGGCTGGTAAGCGTTTTGTAGCGAATTGGGCGCCAATAGAAAAGGCAATAAATTTGGCTGGAATTTCAAATTGCGTTAATTCAATTTCATCTTTCTTAGGGATAAAATAGTCCAGTCCCTTTCGGTCGTTTTTAACTCCAATAGGTTTTACCGATTCAAAATATCGATCAACAATGTGGATATCTGGCATTACATCCCATTTGAATGTCGTTAACAAGAATTTTTGCCTATTCAATTTTGGAAAAGCGGCCGACTTCACTTTTAATGCCCTTTTTAAGCGGGTAGATCTTAAATTGTGATGTAAGTCTACGACAAAATCATACTGCTCATTTTTCAAATCATTTATGATTTCGGTAAATTCATGTTCAAAGAAAAATACCTTATCTACATTAGGATTTGTTGAAACGATTCCCGAATAGGCCTTTTTAGTAATAAAATGGACTTCTGCTTTCAATTGTTCCTTAATACATCTAAGAACTGGTGATGTCAGAACGATATCTCCAATTGAACTAAAGCGTATGACTAGGATTTTTTGCATTCAATCAAATGTACTGATTATAGCTTGACTTATTTTTTGTCTTTGGTGTCAATTATTATTGTAACGGGTCCGTCATTAACGAGTGATACTTGCATATTCGCGCCAAATTCACCCGTTTCAACTTTCTTCCCTAATAAAAAGGTGAGTTGCTGCTCGAACTTTTCATATAAAGGAATGGCCACCTCAGGTTTTGCAGCATGAATATATGAAGGTCTGTTCCCTTTTTTAGTTTTAGCGTGCAAAGTAAACTGCGAGATCAACAAAATATTACCTTGAACATCTGCTAAATTCAGATTCATAAGGCCTTGATCATCTGAAAAAATTCGGAGATTAATTATTTTATTTGCCAACCTTTCAATGTCCGTTTCATCATCCTCATGACCAATGCCCAACAGAATTAAATAGCCTTTGTTAATTGCAGCTTTTTCTTTACCCTCAATGGATACAGACGCAGCACTAACTCTTTGTATTACGGCTTTCATTTTTGTTCTACGATTTTCGGTTCTTTAATTCTGGATTGAAGAATTACAAACTAATAGCATCACTTATAAATATCTTTTCTATAATTTTCTTCATCATCATCTTCGTGCATCTGACAATAGTTAAAGTAGCGTTCTCCTGCAATAAGTCCGTCTTCAACTGCTGCTTTGATGGCGCACTGCGGTTCATTGATATGTTGACAATCATTGAATTTGCAAGCCTCAATTAATTCTCTCATCTCAGGGAAATAATGAGACAACTCTTTTTTGTCAAAATCGATCAATCCAAACGCCCTAATTCCTGGAGTATCGATTATAAACCCACCAGTTGAAAGTCGAAACATTTCTGCAAATGTGGTGGTGTGTTGACCAGATAAATTGGCCATTGAAATGGCGCCAGTTCTCAAATCTAACTTGCTATCTAAGGTGTTGATTAGGGTAGATTTTCCAACCCCAGAATGTCCTCCAAACATCACCTTATGCCCATCAATTTCTTTTCTAAGAAAATCAACTGAATCTTCTTGCTTAGCAGAAATGGTGAGGCACCGGTATCCAGCACTTTGATAGATGGCCATAAAACTTTCTAATACAGCCAAGTCTTCTTCTGCATACAAATCTACTTTGTTAAATAATATGGTTACTGGAATATGATATGCTTCAGCTGTGACTAAAAATCGATCTATAAATCCTGTAGTGGTTTGAGGAGCAACCAATGTTACCATGAGGTATACGTGATCAATGTTGGCGGCAAGGATATGTGATCGTTTACTGAGGTTGATTGATTTACGAATAATGTAATTCTTGCGTGGTAAGATGTTCTTAATTACACCTGTTTCTTTGCTTTCTTCAAGTTCAAACTCTACTTCATCTCCAACAGCTACGGGGTTGGTAGATTTGATTCCTGACATGCGTAATTTCCCACGAATTCTGCAGTCGAATTCTGTAAGTTGAGCATCCATTACTCGGTACCAACTTCCGGTAGATTTTATGACAATTCCTTTTTTCAGCTATAACAAAAGTAAGGCTTTAGTTTACTGCAATAAATATTCTCTAACAAAGTTATGAAATGATAAAAGTCAATACTTTGAGTATCTTCGCAATCGTGAAAAAATTATCCATCATTATTCCTGTTTACAATGAAGACGCCACTATTGGTGAGGTGATTCGTGTTATGGGATCATTAGAAATGATGAATGGTATTGAAAAAGAGTTGATTGTGGTTAATGACGCTTCAACCGATTCTTCACTAAACGAAATAACATCTGCGGTAGAGCAGATTAAACATCCTGTTGAGGTAATCACACATGCCGTTAACAAGGGTAAAGGAGGTGCAATTCATACAGGAATCCAAAAGGCCACCGGCGATTACACGATTATTCAAGACGCAGATTTAGAATTGGATCCAAAAGAAATTAATCGATTAATTGAGGCACATTTGGAGGCGAAAGCAGATATAGTTTACGGTTCTCGTTTTTTGATCAAAGGGCAAAAAGGTGGATCTGCCATGAGTAATTTGGCCAATAGTTTTTTGACGAGGCTTTCCAATATAGTTTTCGGAATCAAAATCACCGACATGGAAACCTGTTATAAACTGGTTCCAAC
>JAUHXX010000066.1 GCA_030426825.1 Bacteroidia bacterium
TGGAATCGCGGCAACAGCATATAAAATTATAGATCCTGCAACAAAACGAAGGGCTGCTGCGCTATTACTTATTACTTCAGGGTCCATGGATGGATTGTAATCGACAAATTCAATCAAGGTTTGAGGATATAAAATTGCTCCATGAAAAACTACCAATATTGAAATGAAAGCAAGTGTCATTAGCTTAAATTGAATTTTTGGAATGAGATGATTCTCTTTTCTACCAACCAAATTGCTCACAAAAGTTCTTGTTGCTGCCCCAAATCCGTAAATAGGAATAAAGGCCAAGAAATACATATATCTGATATTATGCGCTGTTTCTAAATTATTATTGCCCATGTGCTCAATCATGGTGAAAAAGATCAACCATGTAGATAAAGACACCAAACCTTGAAGCATTAGGGGGTAAGATAATTTGAATAGCTTTTTCTGAATAGTTGACTGCCACTTTAATTTAAACGAGTAAGCGAACTTCTTGAATTTTTCTGCTTTCAATACAACTAGTAGTAAGAACAAACAGGTGATCATTTCAGATATTGAAGACGCGATAGGTGCCCCAATCATACCTAATTCAGGTAATCCAAATTTCCCAAAAATTAAGCTGTAGTCTAAAAAGATATTGCAACCAGCGAGTAATAAGGTGGAGAAGATGATGATTTTGGTTTTACCAATTCCAATAAAAAAAGCTGCAAGCGTAATTTGTATTCCTGCGAAAAATATCCCCCAGCATCTGTACTTCATAAAATCGGTCATTGCTTCAGCCAGAGGTATAGATTCTGCAATTGATTTGATAATAACTCCGCTTAGAAAATAAAAGATGACGAAAATAAATGCACTGATGATTAATTGTAAAATTTGTGAATTATAGAGTACTGCACCGATATCAGCATGTTTCTCTTCACCATATTTTTTTGCAATTGTTATTTGCGTGCCATCTGCTAAACCGCGGCATAACATAAAAAGAGCAATGTACATAATTGATCCATTTCCTACTGCATTATAAGCGGTGTTACCTAGTTTGCTGACAAAAGCTCCATCAATTATTCCAATCATTGACTGAATAAACGTGCCAAACATTAATGGTAAGGCAACAAATAAAATGCTTTTGTAATTTAATTCAAGCATCTTATTCGACCTGTATAACTAAGCCTTTCAGGTATTCACCTTCGGGATGATAAGCATTGATCGGATGATCAGCAGGCTGATGCAACTGCTCGAGAATTCTAACATTTCTTTCGGCTGCAATGGCAGCCGCTATAATGGTATTCGTAAACAGCAACTTATCTATTACTTGAGAACACGAAAATGTAACAATGATTCCACCAGGTTTAATTTGGCGCATAGCATGTGCATTCAACCGTTTGTAGCCTTGAATGGCATTGTGCTTAGCTTTTCTGTGTTTAGCAAAAGCAGGAGGATCTAATATAATGATATCGTAATCTTCTTTTAAATCCTTGATAAATTCCATAGTATCTTCTACGAAAGAGGCATGCCGCCCTTTTTCGAATTTTCCCAATTCAACATTCTCTTCAGTCAAATCAATTGCCTTTTGAGAAGAGTCCAAAGAATGGACTGTTGTGGCTTCATTGTTCAATGCGTAAATTGAAAAGCCACCTGAATAACAAAAAGTATTCAGCATTTTTTTTCCTTTTGAATATTTTGCAATCAAAGCTCTGTTTTCTCTTTGATCGATAAAGAAGCCAGTTTTTTGCCCAGTGATCCAATTAATATTGAACTTATTTCCATACTCTAAAGACACAACAGGCATTTCTGCAGAACCGTGTAAAAATTCATCTCCTTTATAAGCATCAAAATTCTTAGGTAATGTTGCTTCACTTTTTAAATAGATGCTTTTCAGCTGGTCACCATAGACATTTAATAAAGCCTGTTTAATTTTCTCAATGTCTTTATACATTCCGGCGCTATGACATTGAACAACACAATGTCCAGCATAATGATCGATTATTAACCCAGGAAGGTTATCACCTTCAGCATGAACTAATCGATAAATATTCGTTTCTGGATTGTTAACCAAATCAAGAGATTTACGCAATTCAAAAGCTGATTTTATTCGATTTGAGTAAATACTTTCTATCGGTTCATCTTCTGAAAATGATAACAACCTTACAGCTATAGAACCGTTGGCATAATGACCTCTGCCCAGAAATCTTCCTTTGTTTGCAATGACTTCTACCAGGTCACCTTCTTGAGGATCACCAGTGGTTGATTTTATCGCACCTGAAAATACCCATGGATGTTTTCTTACAATCGATTTATCTTTTGCTGGTTTTAGAATTACTGATTTAGAAGTCATATTAATAAAATTGAAAGGCAAAAGTAAGGATTTGAATCGGTTAAGTTGGATGTTATATCAAATTGTAAAATAAGGCTATAAAAATGAGAGAAACCGTATCTTTGTGCCAAATTTTACGTCTACAGAAGTAGATATTGTTTTGATAAAAAGAATTCTGACATATTTTTCTTTTATGCTCTCCTTGGTAAGTTATTCTCAATCAGGAGATGAAGCGGCTATTGCAGAGTTTACCCGCTTGCATGATAAAACGGTAAAGTATCAAACAACAAATCTTGACTCTGCAGAATTTTTCATGGATTCTTGTCTTGAAATATCGAAAAAGATTCCATCCAATTATTTTTACGGAAAAGCCCTGCAACTAAAAACGCGTGGAGAGTTTTATGCAGGTGAAGTTGATTCTTCTATCTTTTATGGGAACCTTTCGTTAGAGATTTTGAAAGAATACCCAGATTCTCTAGAGTATTTCATGGCAGAATATAATCAAGGCAACATGTTCTTGTATCAAGAAGATAATATTCAGGCCTTGGTTCAATTTAAAAAAGCCGCGAAAATAATTGATGAGAATTTTGAAAAGTATGTTTTAGTAGATCGTGAACAAGTGACCCTAAATAGAGCTTATTGCCATGCCAGTATAGCAATTGTCTTGATGAACTTAGAAGATTATTCAGGTTCACTTAAAAGTTTTAATCGAGCATTGAAACTAACCTATAAAATGGATACCTGGGAAGGAGAGATGTTACGTTCAGTTGTGTTAAGTAATTTGGGTTCTGTTTACTATTATTTGGGAGATTACGAAATGGCAGAAAGCTATGCCGTAGCAAGTTTGGAACAAAAAACCAAATTGGGCCAAGAGGGCTCCATAGGATATAGTTATCAGGTACTTTCGAATGCTGCTTACGGAAGAGGGAAATTTAAGCTTTCGTTAAAATACCTTGATCAAGCAGATAAGAAGTTTGAAATTTTAAATAATTCCTTAGAAATTAATCGTAATAAGTTTTACAGGGCCAAATGCTTTATGGCAATGGGGAATGCCGAAAGAGCTTTGAATATTCTTGAAAACTTAGAGGAGACATATTTAAGCGATTTTACAAAAATTGATCAGGCGGAATTTTATGAGCTTTATTCAGCAGCATATCATGAAACGGGACAATTTGAAACGGCGAATGACTATCTAAGAATAACGCTTAAACTGCGAAAACAGCTTGATGTAAAAAACGATAAACGAATTGTAAAAGAGTTCATCACCTTTTTTGAAAATGAAGAGATGCAGCTAAATGATAAAATTCAAACTTTAAAATTCAAGCAAGAACAAGAGAAACTCAAATTACAAATTGACAGCGAAAATCAAAAGAAGGTATGGATTTATACACTTTTCTTGGTTTCTATTATTTGCTTGGTACTGATTATCATGGTGATTTCAAATGCATATCGCCGAAACAAAAAAACTAATAAAGAGCTCTCTGAAACTATTGAAGAAAAACAAATTCTGTTTAGAGAGGTACATCACAGAGTAAAAAATAATTTCCAAATTATATCCTCTTTGCTAAACCTGCAACATGGAATAGAAGAGGATGAAAGAGGTAAGAAGGTATTGACTGATGCTCAAGGAAGAATTCAATCCATGTCATTGGTGCATGAAATGTTGTACAGAAAAAATGAAGTTAAACGCATTCATTTTAAAACTTACGCAGAAGAACTAGTGACATCAATTGTCAAATCTGTGACGGATGAAAATGTCATGATAACTCATGATATTAAATGTCAGAATGAATCATTTGATTTAGCCGTTGCCATTCCGTTAGGACTAATATTGAATGAAGCAATTACCAATTCGGTAAAATATGCATTTAATGAATTGAAGATTGGAAAAATTGAAATTGAGTTAGAAGAGTTGCTCAAAGGAAAATTTGAATTAACGATAAAAGATAATGGTTCTGGAATTCCTGAAGACATCATCAACGGCTCTAGAGAAACACTTGGGATAGAATTGGTAAATATATTGGCTGAACAACTCGGTGGGTCGGCTATCTTTAAAAATGAAAACGGGACGGAGATTAAAGTGAGGTTTATCGCTTAGGTCCTTGATCCGAAAATTGAACTTCCAACACGCACCATTGTTGAGCCTTGTTCAATCGCAATTTGATAATCGCCGCTCATTCCCATTGAAATTTCTTTAAAACTAGCCGATTCCTGGAAATAGTTCTTTTTTAAACTTGTAAAAATATCCTTCAAAGATTTGAATTCTTCTCTTACTTGCCTTTGATCGGAAGTAAAGGTAGCCATACCCATTACACCAACAGGTTCAATATTTGTCAGTTTAGCATAATCTGCTGACTTAAGGACTTCTTCAATTTCGGGCAAGTCGAAACCAAATTTAGAAGATTCAGTTGCAATATGAAATTGAAACAGGATTCTAATGGTTCGTCCAGATTTTTTTCCTTGTTTATTAATTTCCTTGAGAAGTTTAAGGCTGTCAACTCCATGAATTAAATGTACAAAAGGTGCTATGTACTTTACTTTGTTGGTTTGTAGATGACCAATCATGTGCCATTCAATGTCTTTAGGCAAGGATTCAAACTTATCTACCAATTCTTGAACTCTGTTCTCACCAAACACACGTTGCCCCGTATTGTAGGCACGTATTATCATTTCATTTGGCTTCGTTTTTGAAACAGCAACCAATTGAACATGTTCAGGAATAGTTGTTTGGATATAATCTAAATTTTCTTCAATCATTTCCTAAAGGATACATGGTTAATCCACTTCTCAACTTGGGTTCTATCCAAGTAGATTTAGGAGGCATAATGGCATCATTGTCAGCTACAGCTTTTAATTGATCAGGGGTTACAGGAAATAAAGCAAACCCAACTTTATACTTTCCGTTATCTACAGCTTCTTCAATTCCTTCTAAACCTTTTGTGCCACTGATGAAGTTAATACGTTCGTCAGTTTTGAGGTCTTTGATATTTAAGATAGGATCTAACAAATAGTTCGTCAATAAAGCGGTGTCCAATCCATTTACTGGATCTTCACGATCAATCAACGATTCTTTTATTTTAAGATTGAACCATTTGCCTTCTAAATACATCAATATGTTATGAAGCGATCTGTTATGAGTGTGAACATCACTAACCTCTAGAAGAGTAAAATCTTTCTGAACTGCGGTAAGCAATTCTAAAGTAGTCATACCATTCAAATCTTTAACCAATCTGTTGTAATCAAAAATCTCCATGGATTGTTCTGAGATAAAATAGGCTAGGAAGTGATTTTGAATACTTTCTTCAGAGCTGTTAGATTCGTTACCAAATCTTGCTGATGATGCACATCTATGATGACCATCTGCAATGTATACATGACCAATTTTTGAGTAGTATTCCTGGATTTTGGCAATTTTATCCGCATCATTAATTAACCAAACTTCATGTTTGATTTTTTCTGTTGTTGAAAATTCATATTCAGGACGCTCTTCTGATAAGATGTTGAGATACGAACTTAATTCTAGATTTTCTTCGTGAAAAAGTAGAACCGGTTCGGCGTTGCATTTAACCACTTTTAAATATTCAGAAAAATGTTTTTCTCTGGACGTGATGGTTGCTTCGTGCTTTTTTATTAGACCTTCATTGTATTGTTTGACAGATGCTCCTCCAATCAATCCCAAAAATTCGTGTCCATTTTTTGTTTGTCTGTAGAGATACAAGGTTTCCTCTTCTTCATTGAGGAAAATTCCTTGCTCTAAGAATTCGTTTAGTTTATCTCGTGATTTTTGATAACGTTCTTGAGTATTTGGTTGTGTCTTATTGTCCTTATGAAATTCAGGATGAATCACATGAAGAAAGGTATATGGGTTTGTTTCAAGTTTAGCCTCTAGCACATGTTTTTTATAGGCATAATATGGCCTTGTTGCAACTAAGTAAGCTTTGTCTCTACTTGGACGAATAGCCCTAAAAGGTTTGATTGTTATCAAGGTTGGTAATTTTATCTTCCAAAAATACAATGGAAGTTGCGATTTTACATCTCTATTATGATAAATTCTGTACGTCTATTTTCTTGATGCTTGACTTCAGAACATTCAACTCCATCTGCACACTCATTCACCAATTTTGATTCACCATATCCTTTTCCAGAAATTCTATCCGGATTGGTAATTCGTTCCTTGATATATTTGGCTGAGGCAACCGCTCTTCTATTAGAAAGGTTAATATTGGCTTTTGCGCTTCCTCTTGAATCTGTGTGTGAACCTAATTCTATTATCATATCTGGGTTATCATTCATTACTTGAACAATTTTATCCAATTCAATTCCAGCATCAGGTCGAATGATTGCTTTACCGTAATCAAAGTAAATAGGTTTGATGTCAATGACTTTGGATAAATCCAAACCAACTTCTATTTTTTCAAGTTTTACGTGCATATCCTTCAAGACATCATACTGCCCTTCTTTATCAAACAATACATTATATGTTCCAGACATTACTAAATAACCTGGTTTTTTTAAGGTTATGTTATAACTTCCTCTGTCTTGTAATTTCTTATCCATTAATGGAATGATGTGTTCACCTGTTTCATCAGTGATGATGGAATCAGCTTTATTGATCATGTTATCCAAAATTGTGACTTTTACACTATCTAAAGGTAGATCGGTTTCTGCATCCACTACTTTAATATAAAGCGATATTCCTGGATCCTTCTCAAGCGATAGATTACTCACTAATACTTCTTCTTCTCCATAGGTGTCTAAGGTGTTACTATCATCAAAATAGTCTTCTTTTGTAGCCTTAACTTCAAACTTACGTTCTGGATCTACCAAAAATGAAAAGTCGCCGTTTTCATCAGTAAAAACCCGATCAATTTCTCCCAATTCTAAATCAACGATTACCACTTCAGCATCAGCAAGTAAAGCTCCTTTTGTATCTTTTACAGTTCCTCTGACCATCTTTTTAACCAAACCAAAGGTGTAGATGTCCATGCCTCCAAATCCCCCGTTTCTATTTGATGAGAAAAATCCACTGCGTTCGTCATTATTCCAAGTCAAATAAATATCGTCACCAGCAGAGTTCATTGGATAACCTAAATTAAAAGGTGTTGACCATTCGCCGTCTGTTTTTGTGGACATATAAAAATCATAGCCCCCAGATGAATTGTGGCCTTTTGAAGAAAAATAGAGCGTATTTCCATCAGCAGATAAGAATGGAGCATCTTCGTCAAATGTTGAATTAATTCTTACGCTAATTGGTTTTGGGCTTGACCATTCTCCGTTGGTTTTAACACTTTCATAAATGTCCAAATTACCGGACTCACTCCTTGCTGAAAAAATAAAGGTGTTGTGGTCTTTTGAAAAAACACCATGTGGTTGAAAAAAATAAGAACCAAATACTTCGGGCAAAGGTTGAAGTTTATTTAGCCTGTCGTCAGCAATTGATGAAATCCAGACTTTGTTTTGATAGAATACAAGAATCGTATCACTGTCAAAGACCTTTCCAATGACACATTGATGAGTGGTTTGTTCTATACTTGGATTGTAAGTGGATGCAACTGATTCCTCAATGTCGAAATAGTAAATGTTCTCAAAGTAAAGATTATCGGCATCTCTAAATTCATCATCATAATCTTTATAACGTGCGTTATAGAGAAGTAAGTTCTCAGATTCTATAAAAACTGGTGTGTACTCTGCATCAATTGAATTGATAAAGAAGTCCATATTTTCTACTTCAAATGGCTCATAAATTAATTCCATATTATTCATGGCATTCATTGAATAAGCCACTTTTTCATTCACGGCAATAGTGATTGGGTCATTGTCACGGTTTTTTGTGCCATGTTTTAAATAGTATTTAAACCATTTAATAGACTCTTCATGCTTTTCTTGTAGTCTTAAGCACTCAGCGTAATTGTAAAGCACAGTATAATCAGTGTCGCTTCCAAAATTTAGTATTTGACGATCAATATAAACTGCAGCAGAATCATATAAATCATAGCCATTGAGATAGATGTCAACAACATTGCTCAGGGCTTTTTTATGATTTGGTTCAATGCCTAAAACAGCCTTGTAATCCTTTAAAGCAGAAGATAAGTCTGCTTTCTTCATGCTTTTATCGGCAGAAGATAGAAGTTTACCTACCGAGGTTTGATTGAAAGAATTTGAAGACCAGAATAGGCCAATTGTAAAAAGTAATAATACTAATCTATTCATAGTAAAGGCAGAGGTTCGAGTGCTAATCTAACTTTTTCTTTTGTGAATATAAAATTCTGAAGGATGAAATGTAAAAATCTAACGGAATTGATTCTGTTTACAAGTTAATTTAACCTCTAATCAGGCTTGCGACAAGGCTTCTTGAATTGGCGTGATTTCTGAATTCTCCTAAGTAAATACCTTGCCAAGTACCCAATGCCAAGCGTGAATCAACTATTGGAATACTTAATTCACATCCTGTTACAATAGATTTAATATGTGCTGGCATGTCATCCGGCCCCTCAAAGGTATGTTTATAGTAAGGCTCGTTTTCTTTGATGTTTTGATTGAACCAATTATTTAAATCGTGCAGTACACTTGGATCGGCATTTTCATTTATACAGATTCCTGCAGATGTATGTTGAATGAATAAATGCAAGAGGCCGTTTTGCGGAAGCTGGCCCAAAGACATTAGAATTTCATCTGTGATGATATGAAATCCACGCGAATATGGCTTTAATTTGAAATGGATTTGTTTCATAGTCGTTTTATCGAATGGAACATATGGGTATACTTTTTTAAGTCGGCTCTAAATATTCCCTTTTCATCAAATTGATCAATACGAACATGTCCTGAAGCATGGATGATTTCATTTGTTTTAGTTACAATGCCAACATGATGAACTGTTCCTTTAGCGTTAATAAAATACATGATGTCACCAATTTGTACATCTTTAAAATCTATGGATGTACCAATATGCACTTGCTGTGATGCGTCTCTCGGTAAATCAATGCCGTGAATTTTGGCCACTACCTGAATCAAACCGCTACAATCAATCCCAAAAATTCCTTTTCCCCCCCACAAATATGGCGTGTTTAAATAACGTAAAGCGGTTTCAATAAAAGAATCTTTCAATGCTACCAAAGGCTCGTTCAGTTGAAAATTCTGCTGAGCAAAACCAAACTGATTACCGTTTAAATTTGGCAATGAAGATCCCGCAATTATCTGCTGTATTCCTAATGGGCCGTTGATACTCAAAACGCCATTGTTCACCACTTGGTGTTTTTTATTTGAATCATTTTCATACTCTTCTGAGGAAATATAAAATAACTGCTTGAAATCCATATAGCCCTCATAATTATCTTTTGGGAAATAGATTTTAATCCAAGGTTGCCCTTGTTCTTTAACTTCAACATAATCTCCGAATAATAATTGCGTTACTATTTCTGATTCATCACTGGCTTCAGCCCGAATTGGAGCAATTGATACTTGGCAAATACCAAAACGTGTAATATTCATTGAATTTCAATTTATCTTTGCTGCTTTTCAAAGCTATAGGTTTTTGATAAAATTTGTTCAGAGGCATTACGCACTTTATTAACATGATCAACGAAGTAACATTTAAAAATAAAATGAAACAACAGCTCAGAAAGGTTCTGGTTTGGTTGTTAGGGCTATTTTTTTTAATGTTTATCCTGAGAATGTTTGAATGGTTTTACCTGAGTCTTGGAACAGGTTTTTCTAACGTTTTTTATAATGAATTAATGGGGGTTATTCGGGATTTGATAGACCTTTCACCATGGATTTTGTTGTTGGCTTTAGCTTCCTGGTTATTATCCCTATTAAAATCTTGGATAGGCCTTGTCTTTTTTCTTTTGGTAAGTCTTAGCTTTTTAATTTTTCAGTTAGGATTAGTCATTTATTTCGAAGAGGCCTTATTACCCTTGGATTATAGTTCTATTGCTACCATGTCAAGCGCTCAAGTCACGCTCATCCTTGAGATTTATGGGTTTTCTTCTTGGCAACTCATTTTTTTATTTCCAGTTTACGCGTTGTTTATCAGTGTGTGGAAAGTTGGAACATTTATGGGGAGATATAAAATATTGAGACTCATAATTCTATTGGCCTTGTTTGTTTCTGCCTCTATAAAACTAATTGCTGAAGAACCTACTTATTATTCTGAGCAAGCCGGGAATTTACAGCGCAATAAGGGCATTTATTTTGTACAAAGCTACTTTGATTATTATCAAAACCTGGATGAGTTGTTGGGGGCAGATTTGAGGAAGGTTTTGGAGAGATATTATGCTTATCATCCTGATATAGATGCCTCTGATTATTATAAGTATCCTTTCTTTTCTACTAAAAACTCTGAAAATCATTTAGGGGAGTATTTTAATCAAGTCGATCAAAAGCCAAATGTAGTTTTTATTATCGGAGAATCTTTAGGGAGAATCTATTCAGGAAAAGGTTCTAAACTTGGAAGTTTTACTCCCTTTTTGGATTCATTGGCTGATCAAGGATTATATTGGGAGAACGCACTTTCAAACGCTGAGCGAACTTTTGGGGCGATTCCGAATCTTATGGGAGGTGTACCAGAAGGTAGGGTTGGTTTTTTAAACCTTAAATCCTCAATGCCGAATCATCTTTCACTTCCTCTTTTACTAAAGGATAGAAACGGTTATGAAACATCATTCTATTGCGGTGCCGACAGCACTTTTGATAATATGGTAGATTACTTGATGTTTCAGAAATTTGACAACATTTATGGGGTGAAATCATTTTCTAGAAATGAAAATCTTAGTGCGATAGTAGATAAAGACGGAAAAGAAAAGAACTTCAATTGGGGAGCTGAAGACCTAACGGTATTCAATGAATCCATGCAAAAGATGTTGTCAGATTCTGTTCAGGCTCCATTTTTCAATTTATATCTCACAACAAGTTTCCACAAGCCTTATACGCATCAAAACTTGGCTTATTTCGAAGATTTGGCCGAGAAACGTATTAACGAGATGAAACCGAAGGGCTACAAATCATATTATAAAAAGAAAGATGCTTTTGGAGCCTTAATGTATATGGATTATGCTATCCAACAATGCTTCGAAAATTATCGTAAACGTGACGATTTTGAACAAACTATATTTGTGATTGTGGGAGATCATTCGCTACGGATGTTGACAAACGACTCCAGACTTGAAAAGTATCAGGTACCTTTAATAATATATTCACCGTTACTTAGGAAAACTGGGCGTTTTAAAAATGTGGTTTGTCAAAAAGATGTGCCCTCTGCATTGCAAGCATTATTAAGAGATAATTTCAACTTGGATCTTCCGACTTTTAGCATATCTCAAAGTGATAACCTTAAAACTCAAGTTAATTTTGAATCAACAGGAGAGCACGTCTTTATGTATTCAGGCAAGGCTATGGAAAATTATCTTTTTAAAGAATATTTACTGTATGAAGATGAATTGTTCCGCATTACTGAACAAATGAAGCTTAAGCCAATAAAAAATGAAATGCTCTTGGATTCAATGATTACAAGATTAAAAGATTACCGCGTACTCTCAAATTATGTTTGTCAAAAAAATAAGTTCATTCATAAAAAGTATTACGATCAATTTATAAGTCATAAGAGTTTTCTTCAAGTGAACGATAATTTTGATGGGGCCTACGCTTTAGACGAAAATTATAAATTTAAAAACTATATCACAGACCTAAAATATGCATCCTCTCCAAGGTCGCTGTCTAATAAAAAGGAACACTATTTTAAATTGATTGAAAATTTAGAGATTACCTCTAATAGCCGGATTAGGCTAAGATTGAAGTTTATGATTTCAATTAAAGACAAATACCCAACGATTTACGTAGTGTCGAGCGATTCAACTGAACAAATGCTGTTTCAAAAATCTATTCAAATAGAACAGCCCTATTGTATTATACGGGAGACGAACAATGAAGATTGGGTTTCAATTGAGACAGCAGTTTGGATTGAAACCATTTCTGACCCTCAGTTTTTGAACGTTTATTTTCACCAGGCCGACAAGGCTGAATTCTTTATAGATAATTTAAAAATTCAAGTCAAAGAGTTTTAATCTATTTGGGTTTCATTTTCAAAAGAGGTTTTTCAATTAAGTAATAACTCAATGAAGCGACACTGATCACGAAAAGCAGTATTAGTAGCAAATACACAGCTGCCATCCAGTAGCCTACAGTTCCCCAAGAATTCATCCAGATTACTAATAGGTACATAACAACCAAGTGATACATGTAAATTCCGTAGGAGATTTTGCCCAAATAATTGAATAACTTGAATCTACCCATTTTTAAAATTGAGTGATTTCCACGTATTTGATCAAGAATGATAAAACCAAAAAAGAGTGAAAGAATAAATCGTTCAAAAATGATGAGTTGACCAGGGAATAGCTTGTTTTTAAAAATACATATTCCAAATCCTAAAAGGTATATACCAAATATCCCGATTTTGGGAATAGATTGAATTTTAGACAGCCAATTTTTGCCCTGAAATAGTGACCAACCAATAAAAGAACCGGTCAGAATATCTTGACAAACTGCAAAAGTGTGATAGTAAATTACCCGTTCTTCATCCCTATAAATTCCCCTGAAAATAAAGGAGAGGATATAAAGAGTTATTAATACGATAGGGAATGAGAATTTTTTAAGTGCGAAGAGTAGTGCCAATAATATTCCCCAGAATAAATAAAACTGTTCTTCAACTGCCACTGACCAAGGACTGGTCAAAAAATTGATAGAATCATTAGCACCGTTATTGATTTCATCAAAGTTCGCCAAAAAGCCAACATACATCCATGGGTTATGAGTAGTATTATATCCACTCAATACCATAGGGAATATGACAAATCCAATTAGAATTATTATGAAATATAAAGGCCAAATTCTTAACGTTCTTCTAATTAAAAACTTCTGCAATGAGAATTTTCCAGTGAACTGTTTTTCTTGAAAAATTAAATAAGTAATTAAA
>JAUHXX010000389.1 GCA_030426825.1 Bacteroidia bacterium
TACTTTTGGCTCATAACTTAAAAATTTAAAACAATGAGAAATGCAATTAGTTGGTTTGAAATAGCCGTAACAGACATGGACAGAGCTGTAAAATTTTATAGCGAAATGTTGGACTGTGAAATTCAAAAAATGGATATGGACAACATGAAGTATGCAATGTTTCCTTATGATGAAAAAGGTGGAGGAGTTGGCGGAGGTCTTGTTGAGATGGAAGGATTTAAACCATCTTTAGAAGGACCAACGCTTTATCTTAATGGAGGCGATAATTTAAGTGTACCATTAGCAAGGGTTGAAGCTGCAGGTGGAGAAATCATGATGCCAAAAACAGATATTGGTGAAAACGGTTTTATGGCTGTTTTCAAAGATACAGAAGGCAATAGAATAGCACTTCATTCATTTGAATAAATTATTGGGGGATGGTTTTGGCCATCCCCATGTTTATGAACCAACTTCCAAGACTTATATCAATTCTGACGCTTTTAAAATCTAAAAGAGTCATCACCTCAACTGAATTATCGGAAAAATTTGATGTGAGTGTCAGAACCATTTATAGAGATATTCGAAAACTGGAAGAAGCAGGAGTTCCTGTTATTACCATTGAGGGTGTTGGTTATAGTTTAATGGATGGATACACCGTTGCCCCAGTTCAGTTTTCAGAAAAAGAAGCGAACGCCTTAATTACGGCTCATCAAATTGTTAAGGGCAGCAAAGACGAGTCTCTGCTATCTGATTTAGAAGAGGCAATGGTAAAAATTAAATCGGTATTCAGATCGTCCATTCTTGAAAAAAGTGAAGCCCTCAGTAAACAAATTCACATTTTTGATACGACCAGAGAGAATATCAATAGCAATGCGCTTTCTGAAATTCAATTAGCCATAACTAATTTGAATTATATAGAAATTAATTACCGTAAAGCAGACGATCCCAACATATCTTTCAGAAAAATTGAGCCATATGCTATTTTATCTACCAACCAGAAATGGATATTAATGGCTTGGTGTCATTTGCGTAATGAATATAGGGCATTTAGAGTGGATAGAATTCAACACTTTAAAATTTTACAAGATAAATTCGAAGATCGAAAATTTAATCTACAAGCCTATTTTGAAGAGGAACGAAAACGTTATCGCGAAAAGTTTGGGGATGACCCTAATTGCTACTAGACTTTTTTACCGACCAGTTTCAATTTTAGTAACTTAAAATGGTATCTGAAATAATTAACGAAGCACATCTTAAACTGAAACTACCCCTTTCACTTCAGGAATCGCATTCATAATAGACTCTTCAATTCCTGCTTTTAGTGTTGACGCTTGCATAGAACAAGTTTCACATGCTCCAACCAATCTCACACTTACGATATCGTTTTCAACTGAAACGAATTCAACATCTCCTCCGTCTCTCTGTAAAAACGGTCGAATTGAGTTTAAAGCAATCTCTATCTTTTCTTGTTGAATCATCCTTTAAGCTTAAGTGCTGTTACGAATTTACGAACAAATTCATCAAAAACCTTAGATGAAGGCGTATCATCTTGTAAAACAGCAGGTCTACCAACGTCTCCAGACTCTCTCACCGATTGAATTAATGGAATTTGGGCTAATAAAGGAACATCCATTGCTTCTGCTAGGTTCTTGGCACCATCCTGACCAAAAATGTAGTATTTATTATCTGGCAATTCAGCCGGTGTAAAATATGCCATGTTCTCTACAATCCCTAATACAGGAACTTTCAAAGAATCCATTCTGAACATATTGATTCCTTTTCTTGCGTCAGCCAACGCAACTTCTTGAGGTGTACTTACAATGATAGCTCCTGTTAAGGGCACATTTTGCACCAATGTTAAATGGACATCTCCGGTTCCTGGAGGCAAATCTACGATCATGAAATCCAACTCTCCCCAATCAGCATCTTTAAACATCTGATTCAATGCTTTCGTTGCCATTGGACCTCTCCAAACAACTGCTTGGTCTGGATCAGCAAAGAAACCTATAGATAATATTTTCACACCATAAGATTCAACTGGCTTAATTAAAGTCTTACCGTCTACCTCAACACCTTGCGGTCTGTGTCCTACAACATCAAACATGGTTGGTGCAGATGGACCATAAATATCAGCATCAACAAGACCTACTTTGTATCCCATTTTCGCCAAACCAGCAGCCAAATTTGAAGTAACGGTAGATTTCCCTACCCCGCCTTTTCCAGATGCCACGGCAATAATGTTCTTCACATTTGAAAGTACCGATCTCACTTCTGGCTCTTTATCTTTTGGTAAAGGTTGTAATGAAATTTCTGCGTCAACATCTTTTCCAAATGCTCGCTCTAATTGAAATTCAAGCGCCTCTTGCATACGTTTTTTAGCATGCATTGCCGGATTGTATACCTTAACGACAAAAGAAATTTTATTGCCATCTATTTTGATATCTTCCACCAAATCAAGGGTAATGATATCCTTTTTTAAGTCTGGCTCAATTACCTTCTTAAGCGCTTCTTTTACTGCCTCTACTGTTATACTCAAACCTTATTTCTTTTTAAATGCGTTAATTGCGTTTTTGGTGAAATCAGACAATACCAACTCACCTGAAATTGCTGCTCTCACTTTTAACAAG